>JAISES010000363.1 GCA_031263965.1 Prevotella sp.
TATACGCTTAAAATTCAGCCAATTATAGCCAGGTCATTGGATTGCTTCACCTTTCAGGCTTGCAATAACGGAGAGAGGAAAGACGCCTGGCAACCCGTCATTGCGAGGGTTTACCCGAAGCAATCCAATGCCCCCACCCTACCCCAAAAAAAGAGGGAGTTTCAAGGGAGGCTTTCCCCGTCAGGGGGCAATGCCATTAAGTTCTGATTTTAAACACAGAGTAAAAGGAGTAAGAGAGGTTCTTTATTCATTATTTTTCAGGATAATATGAAATACTATTTTCAGATAAAAATAAAAAACTTTTCTTTAATAAAAACTCTTTTAAACTCCTTTTACTCTGTGTTTTATTATAATCGAACCATATAACGCTTAACAGCCCTGCCTCAAAGAGGAAGTAAAGGGGGGTGTCGTTGCACTTCTCGCAATGACGCGGAAAACTGACAATCAGATATGATAATAATATTTTTCGATAAGAAGTTTTTTTCAAATCCCATAATAATATTTTTCGATAAAATTCAAACAGTTTCTTATTCTTTAAAAAAAATATCTGCAACTATTGCAGAATAAAAATCTTTGCTTATATTTGTGGTGCATTAATATACTATTACACTATGGTAAATATTGAAAACTTAAGATTCTACTACAGAAAGAGTAAGCCGATCTTCGACCATGTTTCACTTCAAATGAAAGGCGGTATCTATGGTTTATTGGGCGAAAATGGTGTGGGAAAAACCACCCTGCTGCATATTATCAGCGGGCTTTCTTTTGCCAAAGAAGGAAAATGCGAGGTTCTCGGTTTTGATTCATCTGCCAGAGATCCGAAGATGATGAATCAGATGTATTATCTACCCGAAGAGTTTATACTTCCCTCTCTCACTATAAAGGAGTATGTGAGAGTTAATTCGGCATTCTATCCGGACTTTAGCTACGAGCAATTCAACTCATACCTCGCTGATTTTCATCTGGATAATGACCTGCGGTTAACTGAATTATCTTTCGGGCAAAAGAAAAAGGCCATCATCGCATACGCCATTGCCCTGAATACGCCAATTACCCTTTTGGATGAGCCGACCAATGGCTTGGACATTCCGTCGAAAGCGCAATTCAGGAAAGTGATTGCATCGGCCTTTGACGAAGATAAATGCATTGTTATTTCTACTCATCAGGTACGGGATCTGGAAAGCATGATTGACCCTATCATCATCCTCGACCGGAATCAGGTTTTACTGAACAATTCGGTAGCAGAGATTACCGAAAAGCTATTATTCTCTTACACAGCACAAAAACCTGAAAATACCCTGTATTGTGAACAGACAATACTCGGCTACACTTCCGTTTCGGAGAATAAATACAGGGAAGAAAGCACGCTGAATATAGAAGCCCTGTTCAATGCCGTGGTGATGAACAAAGGGAGAATGAAAGAATTGTTTAACGCTAAAGACGAATCGTATGGACGCTGTATTTAATATAAAACGTTTTGGCGACCTGATGAAAAAAGAGATCGCATATTCATGGAAGACTTATTCTTATATTCTTTTAGGAATGATAGCTTATTACATTATAGCTAAACTGATAGATACCATATGGCAAATTAATTTAATTGTTGTATTTCCTGCACTGGTTATTCTTCTTATGGTTTGTGTCATTCCTGTAATTGACAGAAATATGAACAAGGCTAATTTTATCCCATTTTTGACTTCCCCTGTGTCCACTTTTGAGAGATGGACGATGCTTTGGGCAAAATCTGTTTTAATAATGCCAATCCTGATTATTGCTACTCTATTATTACTGGATGAAGTATCTCCGATGCTACCAATAGACAAGTTATACAAAGGTAAAAGCACCGAACAAATCGTAACGGTTATCCATAGTTTTCTGGCATTTCAATCAATCTTCTTTTTTGGTTATATCTATTTCAAAAAAAGAGCTGTTATTAAGACTATTCTGGCAATAACTGCATTCGCTCTGCTGGCTAGCCTTATCTCGAATATAATACTCAGCAGCCGGCTATATCCGGAAATAGCCGGCGATACATTGCTTAAAAACTCTATCAATCTGATAGAGATACTTGAATTCAACGGCTTCTACCGGTCAGTTAGTGGTAATCACATATTCGTTTCTACCGGAACCACTGCTGTTTATGATGCATGCCTATGGGTTTTCAGGCTGATATTCCCTTTTGGATTATGGGTCTTAAGTTATATCAGATTACGGGAAAGAGAAATTTAAGCTTATGAACTTCAAACCAAATAGACCGATATACCTGCAAATCGTCGATTTTTGCTTCCGGAATATATTGACAAACGAATGGGCTAAGGATAACCGCATACCATCTGTCAGGGAGTTGGGGTTGACATTACAGGTAAATCCGAATACGGCAATGCGCGCATTCGAATACATGCAGGCCGAAGATATTATATATTTGAAAAGGGGTATGGGATATTACGTATCGCCGGAAGCAAGGAAAAAGATATCGATACTGCAAAAAAAGGAGTTTTTCGATGAAATACTGCCTGTGACATTCGAATCGATGAACCTGCTTGATATAAGCATAGAAGAAGTAGTAAAGCATTACGAACAATATAAGGAGAAACAGCAATGAAAAAATACGCAAATAAAACTTTAGGAATTATGATCGCAGCGATTATTATTTGTCTTGTAGTGATGATTATTCAGATAGCTGAAATAATCAGTTCGGCTTTGTAATAAACAAGCTCAACTTAGAAACTGTTTGAATTTTATCGATAAAATTCAAACAGTTTCTAAGTTGAGCTTGTTTATTAC
>JAISES010000483.1 GCA_031263965.1 Prevotella sp.
TATTCCTGAAGAACAGGTTTGAGTTGAGCAATATGCTGTTGTGCCAGGCTCCAGGGTGCATCTAAAGCTGTGCTGTTTTGATCGTAAGAATAAGCAAATCTCAGAACAGACTTACATCCGCCGGCCCTTAATGCTTCCATATTAGATTTAATGACTTGCAAATAATCATTCGAAATAACTTTATCTACAAAATCGGGCATATAATAAACCGTATATATGAGACTATAGCCCTCATCATAGATTTCTTTAACGGCATCAGCCGTAAGAGGTGCCGCCCTGCCCGAAACAAATTCGCGGTAGGTATAGAACCCTCTTTCGGGATTCATTATAATATTACCACTCTCGATATAATATTTCCCGATGTACCGATCTTCAGGGCTATCGTTGGATCCGTCATCGCTACACGACAATACTGAAAAGAATAACGAGAAACAAATTAAAATATTCATTAAATTCATATTTATATGATTTAAGGTAATTTTACAGTAATAGCACTATTTAAACCGCCATCTTCCAACTTGGAAGGGAGCAAACCGGACGCAGCCCAACTGGCATCGACCAAAGCGACTCCCATCTTAACGGTTCTACCCAGTTCGGGAACATAAGAACGGATTATTCTGCCCTCTACTTCAACAATGTTGTTTTCCCCTGCCACAAATTGAGAAATCTCTATCGCCTTTGCCGCCGGATCGAAGAGTGTTATCCAGTTCCAGCCGGTTCCGCCATTCCCGTTTGCATCATCATATTCCATGACGGTAGGGGCAAGGTTGTCTTCTCTGGAAGCTTCCAATAAGAATTCGGAACCAATGCCGGACCAATACCATCCCAAGAACCCTGTTTCATTGTAATTATCTTTGTCTATGTAAAACTGGACTACATTGAATTTGGCGGCATCGGCCTTAAGATAGAAGAACACATAATTATCATTTCCGCAAAGCTGCACCTGTTTCAATGCAACCAGATCTGTCACATAAGAAGCGATTGAAGAGGTAGCCAGCATGGAAGAAGGAACAGCCTGCCAATCACTGAAATCCCCGTCTATGGTTATGTTTACATCCTCCGGATCCGTTGTACTTCCATCCGACAGATCGACCGTCATTTTCTTTGAACTTGTCTTACCCTTTTCCCCCCTGATGGTCAATTCAACGGAATATCTCTTACTGGCTTTGAAAAAATGCGTAGGATTTTGTTCTGTCGAAGTTTCCCCGTCTCCGAATGTCCAATAATAACTATCTGCATTTTCAGATTTGTCTGTAAATACCACTTTCTTATCAAAAGCCTCGTAAGAAAAATTAGCAACAGGCAAATATAGAGCTATTTGAACCGGCTCGTCTTCGGAACAAGACGATATAATCAGCGATATAAAGATCAATAAGATTGATTTCGATATTAAAACAATATTTTTCATAACTATAAAGTATTTTAAGGATTTTAATTTAAGGATTTTGAGGAATTCCGCTGGTTGTTATTTCATCCAGAGGAATCAGATATTGCAGCCTGTTATCGGTATGTTCCACCACTTCCCAGGGTTGCACGCCTGAGTACCTTCTGTCCAGAGACAGTTTATTGCGGTAAATGTCGAAAGCGCGGTGTCCTACGAAGGCCAGTTCAAGCCTGCGTTCGTCTAAGACTACATCCAAAAGGTTTGTATAACCTTGCATATTGGTTTTACTAAAAAGCTGATTTCCGGACAATCCTGCCCGTGTGCGGATTACATTTACATCTTCAAGAGCTTTATCGGTATTGTTTGTTTTTGCATAAGCCTCGGCCCTGTTCAATATAACCTCGGCCCAACGAAGCATAACCGGAGAACTAAGCATCGGGTCGTCATCCTGATATGAAAACTTGGTAACGAAATACTTAGGCCATCCATAACGGTTCTGCATTTTTAAAGATAGCCTTACTCTTAATTTCTCTCCATTGAGATTGATGTAGTTCTGCTCATATCCGTTAACTGTTTCTTTCTCAACATATATTTTAGAAGTTTCCTCCATGAAATAATATTTGTCTACATCTGTATCCAAAGTAACATCTCTCAGCTCGTTCTGATAGAAATCTTCATCGCCGGGGATAGCCCAGCGTATCATATAGTCAGTTTCAGATATAGTTTTCGGACTAATAAACTTGCTGCGCAAATCGTTTTTATTTCTGTCAAGCAAATCTAAAATAGGATCGGAAGCATAAATTTCGCCCCAACCTCCCACTACATCATCCGTCAGAAACATCGATCCGATTGAAGATGTTCCTCGAGATTCTGTTTTTGTATGGGCCACAGCCCAAAGTGTCTCTATCGAATTGAGTGCATTTGCAAAATAATCAGGATATTGGCTTGACGGCTCCAGCATTGAGTCGGGAGTACTTCCTCCCAACATATCATTTACAGTACTGATTACTTTCTCATTTTCCCCCATATACAGATATACCCGGCTCAATAATCCCTGAGCTGCCACTTTGGAAACGTAGCCTGCATTCCCTCTGCGTTCGCCCTGGCTCATCAACCTGACAGCATTTTCAAGGTCGGAAACGATCAGGTCATATACCTCTCCCACCGTCGTGCGCGTGGTCTCCGTATTAGTAGCGTTTTCTCTTAATACAATCCCCATATTATCGCGTCCTAAAGAATAATGCTTGGACCATAGCGTAGAAAAATGGAAATTAACGATTGCCCTCATAAAATAATTTTCCCCTTTGAGATAGTCAGTTTCCACACTAGCCCCATCTTGAACAGATTCAATTACAGAGTTAGCGCCATTAATTATTTTATACCCACACCACCACAAATAACTTATATTGGCCAAGTTTGCAGCACGTTTATATGTTAATGCCTCATATAAAGGGTCGCTCGTACGCCCTGCCAGACAGACATTATCTCCAATAAACTCAGACATCTGAAAATAGTGGCGTACATAAGTATTACCAGTGGCCGTTACGCCCTTATATTCCATTTGTGCTTTAAACATCGAATAGTTTCCATCCGTAATATACTCTGCACTAGATGGATCTTGCTCCATTTGCTCTGGAGTTAATTTATCGTTAGGTAAATAATCCATTTCACATGAAAACATGGTCAATGCCATAACTGCTAGTATAATAATTTTTTTCATAACAGTATTATTCCTTTTTTAAAAATTAATATCAAAACCAAACATAAACTGCCGGCTAATAGGATAACTCTCTGTATATAAACCCGGAAGACTCCAATCTCCTTTTCTCATATTTACTTCAGGGTCTGTTCCCGAAAACTTTGTAAAAGTCAGAGGATTATCCACCGAAACAAAGAGTTTGCATGATTGCATTTTCAATTTTTCAATCCATTTTTTTTGTAAATTATATGACAGGGTAATATTTCTTATTCGCAGGAAGCTCCCATCTTCAAGATATCGCGAGGATGTACTGTTTGATGCCTTATTGCCATTTCTGGCCAATCTGGGATGAGTAGCAACGTCTCCGGGCTTTTCCCAACGATTCCATCCTGATTTTAGACTCATCATATTATATCCCATATATGCTCCGTCCGAATCGTATTTTTCACGGGTATAGTTGTATACATCGCTCCCGTAAACAAAATTTCCTGTAATATGCAGTCCTACACCTTTATATTCAACCGTATTGGAAAATCCTCCGGAAAATTCAGGCGTAGCCTTACCAACTACCTGCAGATCGGCTTGGGCATAATCGTTAGTTCCTTCGCTGCCTATTACATTACCATCACTGTCTTTGATCAGCTTTTCCCAAACAGGATCTCCGTTTACATAATCAACTCCAATCCACTTTGGCATATACCAACTATAAATATCCTGTCCGTTTTTCACTTGTTGAGCTACGGATGTACTTCCATATTTTTGAAGGAAACTCTCATTGTTTGGTAACGACATAACTTTGTTCTTATTAAAACCTATATTGAAAGAAGTAGTCCACAGAAAGTCTTTTGTTTTTATATTTTCAGAGCTAATCTGAATTTCCAGTCCTCTGTTTTGCACACTTCCTGCATTTTCCAGCCTTTCATAAAATCCCGTACTTGTAGGTTTCGGTACAAGCAATAATAGGTCTTTATTATCAATATTATATACATCCAGGTTCAGATGCAATCTCTTCCAGATACTTACGTCGACTCCTACGCCCGACATATGAGCCGATTCCCATGCCAGTTGGGGATTTGCAAGTCTGTCGGCCACAGCTCCCACTTTATCCTGATAACTTGAGTTAAGGGCATATACCGCCATTGTTCTGAAAAGTTCTATATTGGAATTTCCTGTTACTCCATAACTTGCCCTAAGTTTCAGGAAAGAAATAATGTTATCGCCCTTTAGAAATTCTTCGTTGCTTATCAACCAGGATCCGGCAACTGAAGGGAAATAACCGGTACGTGTATCTTTCCCGAATCTGGAATTTGTATCCGCCCTCAATGAGGTTGTAAGAAAATATTTATTCTTATAACTATATTGGAGCTGAGCAAAAGCAGACCATGATGCCGATCTGTATTTATATCCGGCAACAGAAAAAGGTGTTGTTGAGCTAAGCCCATCCATACCTCCGGGCATACCCGTTCCTGCGGCTCCTGTAAAATCATCGACTCCTCTTCCAAACTCAAGACCTAACATATCCGACAAAGAATGGTCCCCGAAATTGTTGTTTGTCTTCAACAAATTGGTAGATCCCCACGAAGAGAACATTCCAATGTTATTAAGCAAGTAACCTTTAGCATACTCCGGATCTACCGACCGGGGATCCACATATCTTGAATACTTGTAATTGCTTCTCGATGCACGATTAGACGTGGAGAACGATAACCAATCCAGGATATTCCAATTTAATTGCAAATCGGCAACTAAATCTTGGGATTTATTCCTCGCATAATTGTATTGTTCATTATAGAGGAAGTTACGTTTATCCTGAGTATACCACGGCTGCCCGTTATCGGGACGGGTATCTCCGCTAATCCTCGCCAATTTGCCGTTCTCGTCATAAGGGTTATCCCACGGCATACTACCGTAAGCACCTTCCAGATTAATGTAACTTGAAGCCTCCCGGCTATGATTTTCAGTATAATTAATACGAATATTCATATCTACGTTACTTGCCAGCTTACTGTTCAGATTTACACGGGATGAAATCCTGTCGAACTTAGTATTTCTCAATGTTCCATCTTCTTTATAGTAATCTGTGCTCACAAAATAGCCGAGCTTTCCGGTGCTGCCCGAAGCCGAAAGATAGTAGTTTTGTATATTTCCGGTTTGAAATGCAGCATCCAGCCAGTCGAAGTTCCTGTCTCTTAATTCTTCCGGACGTTGATCCGTTATGAGTTGAGCATGAACATCATAAATCTCTGCTCCGTTCATCATGCTGAAATTCCCCTGCAAAGCATTCTTGAACCCAATGTTCGTTTTGAAATTTATTTTAGTCGGTTGATCCTGTAATGCCTTTTTTGTGGTGACAACAATTACGCCTCCGGCAGCAGCAGAACCATATAATGCTGTTGCTCCGGCATCTTTCAATACAGTTATAGTCTCAACATCATTCGCATTAAAAGAGCCTCCGGGGATTCCGTCAACAACAAACAGAGGATCAGGGGCAGCAGATATCGACCCTGTTCCCCGGATTTGTATCATCGCAGCTGAGCCCGGTTGTCCGGACGAATTGGAGATCATGACTCCTGCAACTTTTCCCTGCAACATATTACCTATGTCGGAAGTGGTTACATCTGTCACCTGACCGCCGTTTAATGTAACGACTGCACTGGATAGTTCAGCTTTCTTCATGCTGGAATACCCCATTACTACAATATCTTCCAGGATATTGGTTTCCGGATCAAGCGTAACATTAATTTTGTTTCTACCATTGACGGGCTCTTCTACCGATTTAAAGCTTATGTAAGAAAAAACCAAAGTAGCTTTGGCATCTGCCGTAATAACATAATTACCATCTATGTCAGACATAGACGAAACAGTTGCTCCTTTAACATTTACAGTAGCCCCGATCAAAGGCATTTTATCTTCGCCCGAAACAATCTTTCCCTCGATTTTGACCGACTGAGCTGAAGATAAAAGCGATAGACAAGTCAAACATAAAACCAGTATTAAATTTTTCATAGATCACATTTAAATATTAGATTAATCATTAATAAACGCCAATCTTAAAATTAGCTTTACTAATGGACAAAGATATTCCTGAACATACAACAGGACTTGCCTTATTGTAATTATTTCTTGTCATATTATACAAAAGCCTGTAACGTCAGGATTGACTAATTAACTGATGTTACGCAAGACCGGAACAAATCCATGAAAAAATGACGTGTTTATAGGGCTAGTTTCTCCCGTCATTGCGAGGGTTTACCTGAAGCAATCCACTGACCCCACCCCGGCCCTCCCCAAAAGACAGGGCTGATAATTTCTGATTTTAAACACAGAGTAAAAAGAGTAAGAGGAGTTCTTTATTTCATTATTTTTCAGGATAAGTATGAAATACTATTTTCAGAAACAGTTTCTAATATTGCTTGTGGAAGTTGTTAAGTTTAAAGAAAGTGTGTCGAAAGAAATTCCGGATTCTTTTTGTCATGTTGAATTGGCTAAAGGAACGCTGTTTGTAAGAACAGGCAAGGCCAATGACAAAGGTATATAACACTTTAATAGTGCAATTCTACTTTTGACACACCCTTTTGTCTCTTTTGATTTTAGTTATCTTACTATTACTTTTTGCGCAGATTTACCGGCCTTTAGTATATATAACCCTTTCGGCAGGTCGAGATAACAGCTTCCAACACATGTTTTGAGATTAATGCTGGTCACTTTTACTCCTAAGATGCTGTACACTTCCAGATAGCCGGATGTAGGAACATTTTCCATTTTTATTTTGGTGGTATTATTTATATTTACCTCCAAAGTCGTGGTATTATCCAATGGCTGGCCTGTAATAGAAAAACCGTTCACCGGAAAATCTGCACCTTTCGAATTAGCTTGAAAAGAGATCCCTGTGAACAAGATAAGGAACAATATATACTTAAATTTTCCCATTATCTATATTACTGACAAGGACAAATATAGGTATTAAAGATTATAAAATACTAAAAAAACAGGAAAAAATACAGGAGTTCACAATTTTTCACGAAGTCCTTCGTTAGCAAGTATGGTATTTCCGAAAATTTCCTTTGCTTCACTCAGTAATACCTGATTATCCGGATAACGAGCCGAGAAGTGCCCCAGCATCAATTTTTTCACATTCGCCCGTTTTGCTATCTCTGCGGCTTGGTGTGCAGTAGAGTGTCCTGTTTGTCTGGCCCTTACCGCATCAGAGTTTGTGAATGTAGCTTCGTGATACAACATGTCAACTCCTTCTATGACAGGTATTATTTTTTCGTTATAGGCTGTATCGGAGCAATAGGCATACGAACGAGCCGGCTCGGCAGGAGCTGTCAGCCTTGCATTAGGAATTACATTTCCCTCCGCTGTAATAAAATCGGCTCCTTGTTTAATCTTAGCAAGTTCTTTTACCGGAATATTATAAAACTTGATTAAGTCCGTGATCAGATGAGCTTCTTTCTGCTTTTCCCGAAATAAAAAGCCCGCACATGGTACGCGATGCTTTAATGGAATGGTTTGTACCGTTACAGAACGATCCTCGTATATAATTTCGCTTTTTTGAGGATTGAATGTTTGTATTCTTACCTGAAAAGGATGATCTTTACAAAAAAAGTCGATTCCGGGGCGGAGTATTTCCTCTAATCCCGCGACAGAATGAATGACTAAATCGCCTGTACGTCCCAAAAGTCCCAGCGTTGAAATGAGCCCTATTAATCCGAAACAATGGTCGCCGTGCAGATGTGAGATAAATATTTGTGTCAGCCGGCCAAAGCGTAGTTTACTTCTTCTCAACTGTAATTGCGTTCCTTCTCCGCAATCTATCATAAATAGTTTGTCCCTTACATTTATTATCTGCGATGAAGGATTGTGGCGGGTGGTGGGCGTTGCCGAACCACACCCCAATATATCAATTTCGAATTTTTCCATTATTCAATGTGTATCAGATTGTGCAATTGGAGGCTTAAACGCCATTCGGGGTGTTGTTTTATCAGTTCGACGCAGTAAGCTACATTATCCATATTCATTTTGCCGTCTTCGAATATAGGACTTAAAAAATAATTGCCGGCTTCAGGGAAAACGGAGATGTCGGGAATCGTATCACCCTTTTTTACCGGTATTCTGATCTCATCTACCGCCGGTATGCGCAACTTGATGGTTTCGTAGTCCTGCTTCGGGCTACAAGTTATATAATCTATAAGGGAGGGGACTCTTCGCGTACCATTTGTTTCTATGGCTTGTTTGTATCCTTTTTCACGGAAGAAGGCAAGGTGCTGATCTTTTAATTGGATTGCCGGCTCACCTCCCGTCCAGATAATCCACTTGCAAGGATATTGCCCGATCACTTCCAGTATTTCCTCCAGCGTCATATCGTCGCCTTCGGCAAAATCGGTGTCGCAGAAGCTGCAAGCCAGATTGCATATCGTCAGTCTTATGAATATCGAAGCTTCTCCGTTTCGTCCGCCTTCGCCTTGCAGCGAATAAAAGATCTCATTTACTGTCAGCTTCATAAACAGCGGTTGTTTTGGGCGTTTCGGATACCTCTACGGCATACAGTTCGCGAATGTCTTTTTTAAAGACATCGTACAGATGCCTTGCGATGTTTTCGGCTGTAGGATTAAATGAAAAGATATCGTTCAGGTGCCTGTGGTCAAGCTTTTCATCGATATATTTCTTTACGTTATCCAGTTCCCTGTAATCTTTTACAAAGCCTGTATTATTTAGTTGGTCTGCTCTCAGATGAACGGTTATCACATAATTGTGCCCGTGCAAACGGGAACAAGGGTGTTCCTGAGGCAGCCCTTCAAGAATATGTGATGCTGAAAATGAGAATTGTTTACTTATTTTATACATATCAATTAAGAAATCACTTCAAATAGTCCTGAGTACAGGACAAAAAATATTATGCTGTCCTTACAGGACACCGGCCGGAGGTTGTATTCAATTTCCCAAGGCGTTGCCGTTGGGCTATAATATTTAACCCTTTGGCTCCGCTTCGCTCTGCCGAACGATGTTTCAGGGTTATTGCCCTGATCTTTTCAGGCTGAAAGCCTGATATATCAAAGCCCGTGGCAACGCCCCGGGTAAAGATAGCATCACGGGAACAACGCCCTGCAAGGGCAACATATTGGTAATAATACCGTTACGAATTTTGTCATGTACTTGGCAAAAAGTCTTCAAAATAGCGGGTTATATGCTCATGCAGATGCACCCTGTCGCGTCCCATCATGTTGTGTCCATGTCCCGGATAGATGAAAAAGTCGGGATGAGTACCTTTCTTTATTGCAGAATTCAGGAAATTCAAACTCTGTTGCATAACAACAGTCGGGTCTTCATCTCCGTGGATAATCATAAGCCGTCCTTTGAGGTCTCCTGCACGGTTTATCATACTTGATTCTTCGTATCCCGCAGGATTTTCCTGAGGGCTGTCCATATAGCGTTCCCCGTACATTATTTCGTAATACTTCCAGTCGGTTACCGGGCCTCCGGCAACACCAACCTTGAATGTCTCCGGATGACGGAGCATCAGGTTCAGAGTCATAAATCCTCCATAGCTCCATCCATGCACCCCGATTCGGTCCGCATCTACATAAGGCAAAGATTTCAGATACTCCACACCTGCCATCTGGTCTTGCGTTTCTATTACTCCGAGTTGGCGGTGTGTGATGTTTTCGAAATTTATACCCCTGTTGCTTGTTCCTCTGTTGTCGAGCGTAAACACAATATAACCTTTTTCTGCCATATAGATGTCCCACCCGTGGGTTTGTCCCATCCATGAATTGTCCACTAACTGAGAATGAGGGCCTCCGTATACATAAACCACTACCGGATATTTTTTGTCCGGATCGAAATTCAGCGGTTTTACTATCCGGTAATATAAGTCGGTGGTTCCGTCATTGGCCTTTAACGAACCTAATGTTATTTCAGGTAATTGTATGTTCCTGTACGGATTTTTTGCCGTATGGAATATGTGTGTTTTATTCGATTTGGTATCTGTGACAGCTACTTTTCCGGCATTATTCTGTGAAGTATATATATCACAGATATATTTTCCACTGCCGCTTAAAGTAGGATAGTGTACGCCTTCTTCTTTCGATAGCTGTTCCTTTTTGCCGTTCTTGAGATTGATTTTATAGATATGTTTTTCTATCGGGCTTGCTTCGGTCGATACGTAAAACAGGTTTTCACCTTTTTCATCAAAGCCTATAACGGTGGTTATGTCCCAATTGCCGGTAGTAACTTGTTTTAGTAATTTCCCTGCTGTATCATACAAATACAAATGGTTGAAGCCATCTCTTTTACTTAACCATAAGAACTTATCAGGTTCATTTTTAAGGAATAAAACCGGCTTCTCCGGTTCTACGTACTTTTTATGTGTTTCCAGGAATAGAGTAGTTTCCGGTTTACCTGTTACGGCATCGTATTTTTTCAAGTAGCAAGAATCTTGACCCCTGTTTATTTCTGCAATATAAATATTTTTTTCGTCAGGACTCCAGGCTATGTTTGTCAGGTATTTTTCTTTGGGCGTTCCCGTATTGAGAAAAACGGTCTGCTGTGTTGCCGGATTGTATATGCCAACTGTGACGTGATGACTTTTCATTCCCGCCATCGGATACTTTATGTCTTTCAATTTGGCTACACGTGCCGAAACGTCTACAAGTGGGTAGTCTGTAACCATTGTTTCATCCATCCGGTAAAAAGCAAGCCGGTTACCTTTTGGAGACCAGAAAATTCCCTTATTGATGCCAAACTCATTACGATGTACCGATTGTCCGGATACTATGCCTTTGTCGCTATCGTTTGTTACCGCATATTCTTTTCCATCGGGAGATTGCATATATAAATTGTTCTCTTTGGTATATGCCAGATACCGGTTTTCCTCTGACAAATCATGATTGCTCATGCCGGAAAAAGACGGGAATATTGCTGTTACTTTTTTCTTAACATAGTCGTATAAATATATTTTTTTCGACGAAACGATCATTAAATCATCAGATGATGCTGATACATGCTGGATTCGGGCCAGGCTTTTCGGCAGTTCATCGCCGTCCGGCTTAATGTTAGCATTGATGTCTTTCAGGGTAAAGAGTATTTGCGGTTTTTCTTTTTCAGTGAGTGGGGCAATTATGACCGAATCACCCTTTGTATATGTCAGTTTATCTCCATACCAAGATAACTGACGGGGCATTTCGGCGCGATACTTGCCGTACGTTTTTCCGCCCGGTATAAGGTCCTCTAATGTAAGAGGGAGGTCTTGAGTATAGGATTTCATCGGCAGTAAAAAGCTTATAGCTAAAAATAAAAAGTTAAAATATTTCATGTCTGTTGGCGTTTTAGATAGACAAAGATAGTGAAATTCTGTTTTCTCAACTTTTTTAGTGCATGTAAACGAGCGGGATATGCTATCTTTTTTGGCGCTGATGGGTTTGGTAAAGTTTAAATTAATCATTTTTAAAACAAATTTATTTTTTTAAACGTTCATAAAATAAATGCTATATTTGTACGTTTTTAGATATGAGAGGAAATGTTTATTATAAATTTCAAGGTAATGATTAAATCAAATATATCTTTCTGTACAGGGCTGTTCTTTGTGTTTCTTGTACTTTTTTCCTGCAACAGGAAAGCTTCTACGTTTGAAATAACGGGAAAACTTGACAATATCTCAGGCAATTACTTCTTTATGTCCCATGAAGCGGGCGATTCGCTTATTATTGATACCATTCCGGTTTCTTCCAAAGGAGAATTTTCTTTCAGTGGCGCCGTTGATACTTTGACCGAAATGTCCCTGTATTTTAATCAAAATACAAAAGTCACGTATTTGCTTGTAAATAAAGGCTGGCATGTAGATCTGAAAGGCGATGTCTTATACCCTGACCTGATAAATATAAAAGGGGGAGATGTAAATGATGATCTGACCGATTTTAAGAATAAGAATAAGGGACTGTTGAAGTCCAGAGCCGATATTGTTGCTGCCGGCAACGATAGCCTGGCAGTAAAGGATTATGTGGTTGAGCTAAAGAACATTAACTTTGAGTTATCCAATATCGCCGCTAATTATGTGAAGGCTAATCCTGACAAGATTGCAAGTGTCATGCTGATCAATACCTTTTTTAAGGATGAGTCGTCAATTCCCCGGCTAGATGAAAATCTTGGATTGCTGAAAGGAAAAGCAGCAGATTTTCCCCTCACCGCCAATCTGAAGCGTTTCAGGGATAAAGTCAAAATGTCGGCAATAGGAACCATGGCTCCCATATTCTCAACGGAAGATACGAAAGGAAAGAAAATAAATCTTTCCGATTACCGGGGGAAATATGTGTCTCTCTCATTTATCTCTACAACCTGCAAAATCTGTATGGCGGGAAAGAAGGACGTTATAGACGTATATAATAAATTGAAGTCGAAGAAATACAATATTGAATTTATAACAGTTGTAAAAGACATAGAAGAAGCTCCGGTAGACAGTATGGCAAGTTCTGTAAAATGGCCTGTTTTACCTGTAAAAGGAGGGTGGTCTGCCAATCTGTTCGATACATATTACATTCGGGAAATACCATACAATATACTTATTTCACCCACCGGAATCATTCTTGAAAGGGATTATCCAGTCCTTGTGCTGCCCGGAAAAATGGAAGAAAGCCTGCAAAATTAGTATTCTATGCTTCTTTTTTCTATATTTGTTCCGATAACAAAGTTCAACTACATCAATAAATGTTAATAAAGATTTTTGGCGCTGCAGTTCAGGGTATAGAGGCTACTTTAATTACTATAGAGGTAAATTGTTCGAAAGGTATAAAATTTATGCTTGTAGGATTGCCGGATGCTTCGGTAAAAGAAAGTCACGAGCGTATTGTTTCGGCATTACAGGTCAACGGTTACAAGTTTCCCCGTCAGCAGATCGTAATAAATATGTCTCCGGCCGATATAAGGAAAGAGGGGACTGCATACGACCTTCCTCTGGCTATAGGAATTTTAGCAGCTTCGGAAGGGCTGAAGCAAGATCGTTTAGAGGATTATATAATAATGGGCGAATTGTCTTTGGATGGGAGTATATTGCCAATAAAAGGGGTTCTGCCTATTGCCATAAAAGCCCGTGAGCTTGGATTCAAAGGAATTATACTTCCGAAGAAGAATGCACGGGAAGCAGCAGTTGTTAATAACTTGGATGTATATGGCGTTGATAATATCTGTGAAGTAGTAGATTTTTTCAATCAGGAGGGTACACTCGATAAAGTTATTATAGATACCAGAGCCGAATTTTATAATGCGCAACAATTGTTTGAATTTGACTTTTCTGATGTCAAAGGACAAGAAAATGTAAAGCGAGCGTTGGAAGTCGCAGCAGCCGGAGGCCACAACCTCATTATGATAGGTCCCCCGGGTGCAGGCAAATCGATGATGGCCAAACGCATGCCCTCTATCCTGCCGCCATTTACCCTGCATGAAGCTCTGGAGACTACCAAGATACATAGCGTAGCCGGCAAGATCGGTACAGAGACGTCATTGATGGCCCGAAGACCATTTAGAAGTCCGCATCATACGATATCGGATGTGGCATTGGTGGGAGGGGGAAGCTTTCCTCAACCGGGAGAAATAAGCCTGGCTCACAATGGCGTGTTGTTTTTAGACGAATTGCCGGAATTCAGCCGGAATGTATTGGAAGTTATGCGTCAACCTTTAGAGGACAGGCGTATTACAATTTCAAGGTCAAAATTTACTATTGAGTATCCGGCGAGCTTTATGCTTGTTTCGTCGATGAACCCGTGCCCATGTGGATATTACAATCATCCGGAAAAAGAATGTGTTTGTCCGAACGGCGCTGTACAGAAATACCTGAATAAAATCTCAGGGCCATTATTGGACCGGATAGATATTCACATAGAAATTATACCTGTCCCTTTCGATAAAATATCCGATAAAACACCTGCGGAAGCGAGCAGTTTTA
The DNA here is from genome assembly GCA_031263965.1 of Prevotella sp. Classification (GTDB taxonomy): domain Bacteria; phylum Bacteroidota; class Bacteroidia; order Bacteroidales; family Dysgonomonadaceae; genus Dysgonomonas. Next base: position 14,020 of record JAISES010000483.1, read on the forward strand.
TCAGAGAAAGAGTGATTCGCGCACGGGAAATACAGATAGAGCGTTTTAAAGAAGAGGACGGAGTGTATTGCAACGCACAAATGAGCACTAAGTTGCTGTCTAAATACGCATCTCCGGATAATGCCGGGTTGGATCTATTGAAGATGGCTATGGATAGATTTAACCTATCGGCAAGGGCGTATGATCGTATATTGAAAGTGTCCAGGACGATAGCCGATTTGGACAATTCTGAAAAAATATTACCAAAACATTTGGCGGAAGCAATTAATTACCGAAATTTGGACAGGCAAACATGGGCCAATATGTAATACTAAATTTATGAAGGAATCATTATGAAATTTACACAATTGAGCAATTCTATTTTCGAAGAGGTAATAAATGATTACCATAAAACAGATAACGTAGACATCCCGATTAATAATCCATATCCGGAAAAGACAATCGAGTTCTATCTGTATCTGAAAAACTGGATAGATACTGTTCAATGGCATTTCGAAGATATTATAAGAGATCCTGAAATAGACCCAAGTGAAGCTCTTATTTTAAAGCGTCGTATTGACAAATCGAATCAGGACAGAACTGACCTGGTCGAATTGATCGATAGCTACTTTTTAGATAAATATAAAGATGTGAGCATATTATCCGGTGCGCGTATAAATACGGAAAGTCCGGCATGGGCTATAGATCGTCTGTCGATCCTGGCTCTTAAGATATATCATATGCGTCAGGAAGCCGGGCGTAAAGATACAGATGAACAGCACAGATTGCAAGCGACACAGAAGCTGGATGTACTGCTTACTCAGCAAGCAGATCTTTCTACAGCTATAGAGGAACTTTTGCAGGATATAGAATCGGGACATAAATATATGAAGGTCTATAAACAAATGAAAATGTATAACGATCCTTCTCTTAATCCG
>JAISES010000527.1 GCA_031263965.1 Prevotella sp.
TAAAGCGGATAAGACCGTATTCAACCTGTTTAATCACACTCAATGTATTGGTGGAAGAAACCGCCTGTATGAAATGTTGAGAAATCCTTTGTCCGATTATGAGAAGATCGAAGAAAGAAAGGATGCCATCGTATTTTTCCAGAAACATCTCCCATCAGGGCTCAATGCAGATAAAGATGCGCTCGATTTTTCCGAATATTATTTACGGCATAGCGGCCGCGTACAAAGACCGCCGAGCCGGATTGTTGCAATAGAAAGAAAGATCATTGGGAAAATGACTTCAAGCAATGATTACTACCTGGTAGAGAAAGGGGTAGAAAGCCTGGTGAATTTATTGAAAGGTTTTTATAAGTTTTCACAACAGTTGGCGGAAAAGTTAAAAACAACCGGTTGCCCGGCTCTTTTACTTAGAAATAACGAAGAGATACTGCGCTTGTTCGAACGGCTGGAATTTGACCGGGTAAAAGACTCAAAAAAGTTGTCGGCTTACGATACAGCCCGGCTCGATTATCTGTTCCGTTATACGAACAGGAACGATGTATTGTTTATTCTCGATATGGTGTATGAGTACGATGCGTTTCTTTCGGTGGTAAAAACAGCAGGACTGTACGGCCTGATCTATCCTGAAATATTGCCCGAAACAGAAAATGTTCTCGATATAAAAGACCTGAAGCACCTCTTTGTAGACAAGGCGGTGGGCAATGACGTCCATTTCGATAAGTCGGCTAACCTGTTGTTCGTTTCCGGGCCGAATATGGCGGGAAAATCCACATTTCTCAAAGCATTGGGCGTAGCTGTGTACCTGGCGCACGCAGGATTGTCTGTCCCTGCCGGGAAGATGAGGTTCAGCATATTATCTGGTCTATGTACGACAATTAATATTTCCGATAATCTCAGTTCGGGTTTCAGCCATTTCTATGCCGAGGTGATGAGGATAAAGGATGTTGCCATCCGGCTGAAAACAAATAAGAATATGCTTGTCCTCTTTGATGAGCTGTTCAGAGGGACAAACGTAAAAGATGCCTACGACGGTACTTTGGCTGTCGTTTCGGCCTTTGCTCAGATAAGGACTTCGTTTTTTGTCATTTCGTCCCACATCGTGGAAGTGACAAATGAACTGCAAGGAAAAGACAATATCAGATTCAGCTATTTTGAGATCGGGCAGCAGGACGGGCATCCGGTATATACGTACAAGCTGAAAGAGGGTGTTACAGATGTCAGGCTGGGTATGTATATCATCAAAAAAGAAGGTGTAATAGAATTGATAAACGAAATAAATAAGTCAATTTGAAAATTAGCAAATTTGAAAATATGCCAATGTGCCAATGAAAAGTGAAGGATGATGAATGAAAAATTAAGAATGAAGAATGACGAATTAAGAATCTTGTGTCTCGTATCCCGTAACTTGTATCTGTATAGAAGTTTGTTACTTTTTAGTTAAAACTTGTGCCTGACTGCTGATTCGTATAAATTATAATGGAGCCTGCACGAAAAAGTGAATTGAATATCTATCTTTGCTAAGATTTTAAGCTGTAAACTTTGGATGGAGAAACAGAAAACAGATAAATTTGACCGGATGATTGCCTTTGTGCGCAGTGCGTATGATAAGATCGAAGCTTCGAGCGGCAGAAACTCTGCCTTATTATGGGTAGTTGCTGTTCTTCTTAGTTTTTCGGCTATATTTATCCTCAATATACTGACTCCTCTTATTTCCGACGACTTTGCCTATATGTTTGTCTATGGCGAAGACAGGTTGGTATCGTCGGTTGCCGATATACTCCACTCCCAGGAAAATCACTATTACATGTGGGGTGGACGGAGTGTAGTTCATTTTATAGCGCAGGTATTACTTATACTTCCGCCTTACGTTGCCGATCTGCTGAATAGTCTCGTCTATATGGGGTATATCTTCCTGATTTACCTTCATATCAAAGGTAGGGGAAGAAACAGCCTGTCTCTGTTCGTCCTGGTTAATCTGGCCGTATGGTTTTTACAGCCTGTATTGGGCGATACGGTTTTTTGGATTACGGGCGCTGCCAATTATCTTTGGGGTACGGCCCTTATTTTACTGTTTTTGCTTCCGTTCCGGATGTACCAAGGACAAAAAAGCAGTATCGCCAGTCAGATTTTAATGCCGGCAGGGATTTTTATATGCGGTATTATTGCCGGATGGACAAATGAAAATACGGCAGGCGCTATGTTGCTTATCTCAATCTTGTTCTGTGCTTATTATTATTCACAAAAATGGGATATTCCCGTCTGGTCGGTAACCGGATTTATCGGCAGCTTGTCGGGCTTTTTCCTGATGATAGCGGCGCCGGGGAATTATGTGAGAGCCGGAGACTCCTCTTTCGATTTATTGGTGTTGGCATATCGTTTGTTCAGCAGTACCCAGACACTCTTGTTTTATTGCAGTCCTTTGCTGCTTGTTGCTTTATTGATGTATGTTATATTTTACCGTTTTCCCGATAAAAATAGAAATGACAACTTAAAGTTGAGCCTGATTTATACTATTGCGGCTATTACGGCCGTATATGCGATGGTATTATCGCCTACATTCCCGCGAAGGGCATTGTTTGGCGTTGTTACATACCTTATTACCGGAATAGGGATTTTATTCAATAATCTTGATTTCCGACATAGTTTTATTCGCCAGGCGCGAATGCTCATTATTACATTCGGCCTGTTTTGCTTCCTTTTTACATTCTATTTTGCGTTTAAAGAAATCAATTCATTCCGGAATATTGTGCAAGAACGCGAGTTTATAATAAAACAGGCTAAAGAGGATGGCAAACCGGAATATGAGTTTGACCGTTTCTCCGGCGGAATTTACATACACGGCGAAGACCCGTTCTCTGCCGAATTGATGAGCCGTTATTATGGTATAAAGATTAAACTGGTACCTCCCCGGGACTAGAAAAACTCTATGCCCATAAGGGTTCCGGTCACTATTCCCGCTATGCCCAATCCTATCAGCAGGACGCCTATTATTTTATTGAAAATTTGCAGCCCCCTGGGGTTAAATCTACTGCGTAGTTTGTTGACAAAATAAGTAATCAGCAGCCACCATAAAAAAGCGCCGGCTCCGATGAACAAGATGGTTATGAGATCATAACCGAATGGTTTATCGGCATCGATCACATTGAAGCGGGCAAACAGGGCGATATAGAGGAATAATGTTGCAATATTGGAGATAGTAAGAAAAAGGGAAGAAACAAAGACTGTCCAATAAGATATGGTTTTCTCTTTTATTTTAGCAAGGTTCCGGGAAGGGTTTTTGTTATAGACAACGTAGCCGAATGCTATAAGGACAATGCTTCCTATAACCTTCAGGGGGCCTTCGTGCTGCTGGATGAATTCGGTACTGAACCCTAATCCGAGAGCAGCTATAATAGCAAGAAGGGCTATTAACATATCTCCGGCCGTAGCGCCCAGACCGGTTACCAGACCATGGGCTTTGCCCTCATTCAATGTTCTCTGAATGCACAACATCCCAACAGGGCCCATGGGTGCAGATGATAGAAAACCAATAAATATTCCGTTTAGAATTATAGATACCATTAACTCATTTTTGCAGTACAGCAGAGTTGTAATTACTAAATATCAGAGCCATCTTCATGTTATCCCTATCTGTTCTCAGAATAGCAGATGTAGGGGCCATCTGATTATATATGTTCGTATAGGTTAATACCTGAGAGTAACCTGATGTTACATTCTGGCTATAAGCATCTATCGGCAGTACTAAAAATTCTAAATCAGGCACATTCTCTTTATCCTTATAGTAATCTACATAATAATTAACCATAGTTGCCAGATTGTTCGATACCGAAGATGCGATATTTGAATAGCTGAAATTATAGGTATTTGATGTTGCATCCTGTATCATAATAAAACTGGTTTTAGAATCGGCCATATTATTTTTAGAGAAGAAGTTAACCAAAGAATCCTTATTTATAAACAACAGGTTATTACTTCGGGCCATACCCATTCCTTCTTCCTCCTCAGTATATCCTTTCAACTTAAACGTAGCCGAATTGAGTTTGTTTGTTACATTCTCTTTCTTTGCTTTATTCATGATCTCTTTTAACGGGATGGTCACTTCGGCGCAAACACCTGCCGGGCTTTTCAGGTAAGCGCGGGTATCGCTATTTTGGAACAGATCGCCGGGGATCGTATTTTGCACTTGATTCAGTTGTATAACTTCATCTGTTGCCGGCAGCCTGAATAAACCTACATAGGTTGAATCAGC
>JAISES010000027.1 GCA_031263965.1 Prevotella sp.
CTGAAATTGTATGACAAAGAAATGTCTTTCACCCGCAGGTAGCTTCCGTCTTCTATAAAATAGGTTGAATTTTTAATATCGAATCCGGCTTTAGGCACATCTGTGATCTGTCCGGGAACTCTCCAGCGATCAAGAACCCTTGTTGACTGATTCTTACCATCATACATACCTTCCGTTTCTATTCTCGATGCATTGAATATATCGTTGCCGTAAGAACCTTGCAGGAAGATACTCAAAGAAAGGTCTTTCCACGAGAACGTATTGGTTATACCAAATGTAAAATCCGGATTGGGATCACCGATATAAGTCCTGTCTGTCGAGGAAATCCTGCCATCTTTATTTAGATCACGATACATCAGCTCTCCTGTTTCCGGATCAACGCCATCGCTTATGTATCCGTAGAAACCGCCCAAAGAACGACCCGGCTCATTGCGAACTACTGTTTCGTGAATCACGTCGCTGGTTGTTGCAGCATTGTATATTTTCTGAAGTTCCAGTTTTTCGAGTTTGTTCTTATTAAACGAAATGTTGAAATCTGTGTTCCAGGAGAATACGCCTTGCAGATTCCGTGAATTTACAGAAAATTCGAAACCTTTGTTGGTCATTTCCCCTTCGTTGCGCTGGATTGCACTTACCGCAGCAGCACCCGACGGTAATCCTGCCCACATCAACATATCTTTTGTCTTTTTATGATAATAGTCCATAGTGACAGTCAACCTGTTACTGAAAGCCGTAAGATCTATACCGATATTTGTTTGCGTAGTGGTTTCCCATGTCAGATCTTTTGCTCTCAAATTTGCCTGTGTAATGCTGGGCACAGAGTTTTCTTTTCCGGTTTCGAACCACGCCTGTCTGTTAATGTTGTAACGTTGCAGGTAAGCATAATCACCGATCCCCGATTGGTTCCCTGTTTGTCCCCAGCCTCCGCGTATCTTTAAATCATCCAGCCAGTCGAAATCTTTCATGAAAGTTTCCGATGAGATACGCCATGCGGCAGATAATGAAGGGAATGTCCCCCAGCGATAATCGGGATATAATTTTGACGAACCATCGGCTCGGACGTTGGCCGTCAACAAATATTTACTGTCGTAGTTATAAGCTACACGTCCGAAATATGACATAATACCCCACTGAGAAGCACCCGAACCTGTATTGTCCCATGCTATTTTGTTAGCAGCGTTCAAAGTCTGGATTTGATCGTCGCGGTAGTGCGATCCGTAAATCCAGCTGTTTGTATAATCCGAATCGGTATAAGACGTTCCGGCCATGGCTTCAATCCCATGTTTATTAAACGACTTGGCATATGTAAGCACATTGTCGAAAACCAATACAGTATTCATATTGCGCAGGTCGGAGCCTTCTCCGAACTGGTTACGTCCCCATGCAGTAGATATAGGGTCGAGGAATGTTGTATTGACAGCATTGCGGCGGTCTATCGTAAATGATGATTTAAGCGTTAATTCGGGCATGAATTTAAACAAGAGGTTACCCGAAGCGATCAGGCGGTTTTCTTTATTCTTGTTGTTTTTGCTTCTGGCCATATTTTCGATAGGATTCGTAATATTACCGATTCCGTAAAAATTGTTATAGTATTGATTCGTTTCTTGGGGATCCCATACCGGAGCATAAGTAGGCGTATTTATTACAGAAAGGACGACACCGCCGCGGTTAGCTCCCAATCCGGTAGTGAGCCCGTTACTTGTATTATCCGAATATGCGACATTGGCGCTTACCGTAAGCCACTTGCGTACATCGCTTTCTATATTCGCCCTGAAATTGTAACGTTTAAAAAATGCTGTGTTTAATGTTCCCTTTTCATCCAGATAACCTGCCGATAGGAAGTATTTCATCTTCTCGTATCCATCGGAAATAGAAACCTGGTAGCTTTGCATATTTCCGGTAGAATATGCTTCATCAAACCAATCGGTCTGGTCGGTAAGATCGTCGGGCAGGGACACAAGGCCTATTTCGTCCTGTAATTCTTTGTACTGCGCTGCATTTATCGGCTTGATCTTCTCTGATACTTTGCTCAAGGTAAGTTGTGCATTAAAAGAAATCTTTGCATTTCCTCTTTCCCCGGCTTTCGTTGTAATAATGATAACCCCGTTAGCTGCGCGCGATCCGTAAATAGCGGCCGAAGATGCATCTTTCAAAATCTGCATACTGGATATGTCGTTAGGAGAAAGAAAACTCAGGTTATCGACAGGTACTCCGTCCACAACATAAAGCGGATCATTACTCGCATTGAAAGAGGTTGTTCCGCGAACACGGATAGAGAGCTCACCACCCGGCGCTCCATTAGGCTGTATAACCGATACCCCTGCTGCCCGGCCCTGAATAGCCTGTCCTGCGGATACAATAGGGCGTTGGTCAAGATCTTTTGTTGATACGGTGGATATGGCAGTGGTTACATCTTTGCGTTTTACCGAACCGTATCCGATGACGACAACTTCTTCCAGTAATTCGTCAGATTCTTTTAATTGAACATCAATGGTATTTTTGCTGGCTACCACCTCTACGGTTCGATAACCGATATAAGAAACGACCAGAGTAGTTCCCTGTTGTACATTCAGGCTGAAAACTCCGTCAATATCTGTTACGGTTCCGTTTCCTGAAGAACCTTTAGGTACAACTGAAACACCAATAAGAGTTTCGCCTGTTCTCGCATCGGTTATTGTTCCTTTTACATGCATGATTTCCTGACTATAGGTTGGAATAGCGGCTAAAACAACCAATAATAGCATGCACACTCTAAAAATTAAATGATTCTTTAAGTGATACTTCATAAGTACATGGTATTAAATTAATGACATTTATGCATTTCAAATGTATTACGATATTTACCGGATTTTGGCGGAAGGGTGTGAAAAAGTACCGGCTGTAAATATTAATACATATATAATCAGATTGTTACAGCTTGATCAGGGCTTAAAAAAGTACCGGAAATGTATTTAGAAACTGCTACGTTGTCCTTTCATGACGCCGGCCGGAGGTTGTACTCTATTACCCAAGGCGTTGCCATTGGGCTATAAGATTTAACCCTTCAGGGGAGGACTGTTAAGTTCTGACTTTAAACACAGAGTAAGAGGAGTAAGAGGAGTAAGAGGAGTTCTTTATTATAATCGAATCATATAGCACTTAACAGCCCTGCTCCCTACGGGGAAAGCCTCCCTCTCCTTTTGGGGAGGGAGGGGGTGGGGTCATTGGATTGCTTCACCTTTCAGGTTCGTAATGACGGTAGAATAATGTCTTGCAGATGAAGCAGATGAATATTTTGCAATGTTTTTTAACATTTTGGCGGCGGTTTGAAAAATCTACGGAAACATATATGGCATCTGCATCAGAGGAAATATCGCTCTTATTTTTTAATGTTAAATTGTGTGATTTCGTCTTTTTTTTTATCAAAAAGAAAGGAACGTATTGATATTTTGTTTACTTTTGCAGTATATAGTCGTGAACATCGGGGACTGTGTTAAAGTCTTAACGTTGAATTATGCCCTTGTGCGATTAGCCCGTTTTTCCTTTTGATTATTTTTTTTCAGGAAATCCTATGCCGGAATGCGGGTGACCTTTTAGCACATATTCGTGCGTAAGACGCTGGTGGCAACCGTGTACTATAATGTGAACGACATGCAGGGGTTTTCTCAGGGAATGCCCTCGCTAATAAAAACCGGACAATAAAAGTTTTACAATAAATTTTAGAAACTATTTAAGTTTATATCATTCAATTTTTTAGAACTATTTGAGGCTGATTTTTCCTTTTACGAAGTGATAATAGCTTGCTATTGGAACAGAAGCAAAGGGAATTAGAATGCAGGGGAAATCAACGGAGTCATAAAAAACCGGCAAAAAGAATCTGTAAATGAAAGGAAATCCGGATTCTTAATCTGTAAACAAAATATTCGTTGGAAATTTAAAACAGGCAGGCAAGCGCCTTTAAAATACCTGTTTTTTTAATTCGTTAAAAACGGGCGTTCAGGATATCTGATGTTGTAGCCATGATATTTACCGGTGTCGAAACAGATTGTATATAATATTTACATAATAATAATAGAAAAAGTTTAAAATAAAGTTATGAATGAAAGACTGAAACGAAAACAAAATTACGCGAGAAATGTGAAGATACTATTAATGCTTTTTGGCTTGTTGCTAATGAATTACGGGCTTCAGGCACAGGTAACTATCGGTAGCGGTACGCCGCCAAAAGCGGGCGCGCTACTCGACCTGAACGGGAATATTACCGATGCATCTAATTCGCAGGTAAATTCCAACAGAGGCCTCCTGTTGCCCAGGGTCAAGCTGGAAAAAAAAAATTCGTTGTCCCCGGCTGTTCAGGATTATGTTGCCGGCACTGCGGATCTTACTCATACCGGATTGACGGTATATAATGTGAATGCGGGTTCTCCCTTTGTGGAGGGTATATATACATGGAATGGAAACGAATGGATTTGTATACGCGACGATGCCAAGGCCTGGAAAATAGGGGGTAATACAGGAACGGATGCTGCCGTAAACTATTTGGGAACTTCCGATAACCAGCCTTTGATACTGAAGGCGAACGATAAAGAAGGATTGCGCGTTACCACCGGCGGAAATGTCGGCGTAAACGGAGAATTGACCGTCAAGAAGGCCGAAGAATTGAATCTTGGACAAGATGAGGTGGCCAAGCAACTCTATATAAACACCAACACCGGCCTGGTGGGTTTGCTGCCTGCCGGAATGAAAGTGGTGTCGCCTATATTCTTTGCTTATGCAGATAGACAGATATTTGACAGCAGCAGCACCTCTAAATATCTGACAGATTTTAATAACGGTACTCATATACCATTAAGCCCTGTGGATGGTGACATAATGCTTAATAACATTGGAGTTACACTCGAGCAGGGACAGAATGCCTTTAAAATCAAGGAGAACGGAACTTACCAGATTACGGCGGATTTAAATTTTAACTTTTCAACCGCAAGTACAGGAGCTAAAATCTATATAAATGTCAGTATAGAAAAAAGCACGAATGGAGGAGCTAGCTGGAATACGAATGCGCCGCTTGTCGGTACCAGGCCTATTTGTATTATTGATGCGAATGCAGGGCAAAATACACACATAAGTTTACCTCTTACTGTTCAACCATTGGAGGCGGGAGACCTGATCCGGATTGTTTTTTTCAGGACAGCAGATAGTACTAGTAAGTTGCAGGGCGATAATTTAACAAGAATCAGATTACAGTATGGCTATTCCCCTGCTTATACACTTTCGGTGACCAGGTTGTAGGCCATTCTTAACGTTATTAAGTTGAGGTATAAATAGCTCTGAAAGAGCGCAATATATTAGCGTAGGGCAACACCCTGCGATTCAGAACGGGAATGAAACGACGCCCTGAAAGAGCAACATCGGAAAGCGAATAATTGATGTTGCCCTTTCAGGGCATCGTTGGTAATATCGCTGATACACAGGGAATTGCCCTGTGCTGGGAGATATCAGGCTTTCAGCCTGAACGCCGTATTTGGTTGTCAGTTTTCCGCGTCATAGCGAGGGTATACCCGAAGCAATCCATCTATATTTTTCGGGCAGCCACAAAGGGCTGCCCCTACAGCTAACCGGCCAATTTACGGATTGCTTCACCGCAAGCGGCTCGCAATGACGGGAGAAAAAGAACATATATATCAGACTATGTTCAACTACCGATTCGTATGATTTATAAATATTTATAACCGGCAACTTGAATTAATCAGTGGGAATTCAGATAATTTTCGGTCACTGTTATTATCTGTTCCGCATATTCAATAAACTCAAGTACGTCATCCTCCCAGTCGGGATACATTAACATTTCATCCGGACGGGGAGCTTCCAGTTTCCTCAAGATATCTATCTTCCCGACTGCGCCAACTTGTATGAACATTGGCTGCATTTTATGGCTGATAAACTGAGCCATATTAAAGTTACCATTGAGTACAGCCATTTTAAGCTTATCAATATTTTCTGTTGTAGAATCGACGAAAGATGCCAGAACCTCACGCAAAGCCCCTGAGTCTTCTTCCAGCATTTTATTAAGCGAACTGAAACCGGCCTCTTTTTTATCTTTTATTTGTCCGCCAAACAGCAACTTTAAATCACCGATTGATACCGGTTTCTTAATATAGGCTCTAAAACCCATTCTTAAAAAATCGTCATAATTAATATCTTCCCGCGCCGTAACTATTGTAACCGGTATGTTTTTCCCACTGTGTTTTATCTTGTTTAAAACATCAATGCCATTAAAATCCTCCATTTCCATATCCGTCAATATTTCGTCATATTGATCGATTTCCGGTGCTATATCTTCAAACTCACCTGTATTATTACACATAGAAGGTATATGGCCTAAACCTGACAACATATTGCGAACAACCATCAGATAGGACATGTCGTCGTCTACCACTAATATTTTCTTGGAAATAAAGGTTTCATTTACAGGAACCTCGCATACCGGAATAGATATTTCGGTTCCGGTTCCTTTTCCTTCTTCCGAAGTAACTTTTATTTCCCCCTGAAATAAACCGACCAAACCTTTTACAACATACATTCCAAAGCCTGTGCCTTCCGACAAATGCATATTCTGATCGATCCGGCTAAATGGCTGAAATATATCATTGATTTGATTTTCGGGAATACCTGCGCCTGTATCTTCTATACTGCAATATAATCTGGAATTAGCATATTTTACATCAAACCGGATGGAACCTTCTACTGTATACTTAATCGAATTGGATAATATATTTATTAGTATTTGCTTAATTTTTAAAGAATCGGACGACAGGATCAAATTTTCATCGAAATCAAACGAATAGAACAATGAAAGATTCTTCTTATCGGCAAGAGGACTAAACATTTCGACTGTCTGCCGGCACAAGTTATATAGATTAAAATTACGATTCGATATATTCGACGTACCTTGTTCAATACTTGAAAATTCCAATAAATTGCCTAACAGGGCAAGAATATATTCTCCAGAATCTTTCATAGCGCGGACCTCATCGGACAGAAAACCATTGCCTGCTTCTTTTAATTCCAATGTTCCCAGTATAGAATTAAGAGGTGTTTTAATATCATGGGAAATAGATAATAACAATTTATGGCGGCTATCCATAATTTGCTTTATTCTCAGGTTTGCCCGCTCTACATTCTTCCGCAGCCTGTAACTCTTATTTACATCACTTATTATGAGCAATATGAATATAAATATCAAGAGAAGGGAAACAATACTGCTTATGATAGAATAAGTATTATTGTTACGTATCAGTTGTTCGCTTGTCTGAATTTCATCGAGTCTTGTCTGAACAGTCTGGTTATGCAACCCGATCAGTAATGTTGTAATTTCAGAAGAAATTTCCTGATCTGCAACAATGAGGTTGCTTAAATTATTTTCGATAGATATAATTCGTTTTATATAATCGTCTTTGGCTTGTCCCACTATTTCCGTGACTTCCGATACTATATGGAGAGTATCATTCTTCGGCATGGTCAATGTGTCCAATCTGGCTGTAGTAATCGAGGTTACGGTATCCGAACCTTTCGAAGAAGAAAATAATTCTCCCAGTTTTTTCCAAAAACCTTTTTTAGTACCCGGATAAATTACGGTATCCTGTATTGTGGCAGTGACCAGGACTGTATCTTTCTTGATAACAGGATCGATTTCTTTTAATATTTCATTTATTGACTCTATGGGATTTTTATTACTAAATAGTTTGTTCAGATTTGAAACGATTACCCCTTTCTTTACCAAAAGGTTATTAATTTGTTGTAGTTTTTCGTTGTGCAAAGGGTTTATATAGCTAAGAGAATCCATTAGTTGTTCGACGGCATCCAGACTTTCATTGAAGAGTTTATAATGCATTACTTGTTTTGTAGACACATACATATTCACTTCCGATTGTGATGCATTCACAGAATCAATCAATTCGTCAACAAGCGACAACTCTTTGTAGTACTGCGAAATGCTTCTTTTCTGATCGTCGATATCGTCTCTAAGCTTATATATATAAGTGAGCATTCCGCCACAGATAACAGCAACAATTACATATATCAATATAGCTTTGAACCTTATATTTTTTTCGGGAGTTTCGGACATTCTTTAATTTATTATATATATAAAACGAACAATTAAACATCCTGTTTAGTTTTCCACAGTCCGGATTGTGGAAAATTTCCACAGTTCCACAATTCAATTATTATTCCCTAATCAACAACGTACGCCGTATGTCATTAAGAATAAATGCATTAAAACAATAAGCCATATTTTTATTTCTTTTGGCATAACTGTTGCAAATTATATAACGTAACAGAAGTTTACACATTTTATACTTATAACAATTTAAAAAATTAAAAGACATGAAAACAATGAAAACAATGATGTTGGCCATAGCAATAGTTTTTGGAACATCAGCTTTTGCAAATGCACAAAGTTTATCCGGTGAAAAGAATGCCGTTGCTGTCAATCAAATAAACGATGATGAATATGCAGACGTGAAGTTTGAAGATCTGAACGAAAAAGTACAAGCTACGATACAAGGGTATACCGAATCGTACGATATCACAGCTCTGGCTTACAATGCGGAAAAGAAATTTACGCGAGTAACCTTGGCGTCAAAATCGGAGAAAAGTACTAAAGTTGTTATTCTGGATGATGAAGGCAAGGAATACGTAGAACCTACTGCCGAATAAATTATACCCCAATCTGCATCTGGCGATTTTAGTAAATAAAAGGAGATATTTTAAAGTATCTCCTTTTATTCGTTTTACCTGTTGGCTGTTTATTGTGTTATTCGCAACTATATCTGCTTTATTAACTCATGTTCCAGTCTTGCGTAACATGAGTTATTTATTAAACAGTAGCAAGGCTATCCTTGCTACATTTACAGGGCAAACGCATGAAAAAATAACTCATAAATTCAGAGAATAATCAAAGTCCCTTTTCGCTAAGGTATCTTTCAGCCTCAATAGCAGCCTGACATCCGCTTCCGGCAGCTGTAATCGCTTGTCTGTAATGAGGGTCGGCAACATCTCCGGCAGCGAATACACCTTCGATACATGTCTTAGGAGTTCCAGGCGTAGTGAGTATATAGCCTACAGAGTCGAGGTTCAGTTGATCTTTGAAGATATCGGTATTTGGTTTGTGGCCGATAGCAAGGAAAAATCCGTCTATGGCAATGTCAAATTTTTCTTCGTTAGGTTCTCCTGCATGTTTTACTATGTGTGCGCCTTCTACTCCATTTTCACCAAATAGTCCGACAGCATTGGACTCGAACAATATTTCGATTTTAGGATTTTGCATGGCCCTGTCCTGCATAACCTTTGATGCACGCAGATATGGCTTGCGGACGATCAAATATACTTTCGATGCCAGTCCTGCCAGATAAATTGCTTCTTCGCAAGCCGTGTCGCCGCCACCCACGACCGCCACTGTTTTTTTTCGGTAGAAGAATCCGTCGCAAGTAGCGCAAGCCGATACTCCCATACCTGCATATTTGGCTTCGTCGGCCAAGCCCAAGTATTTTGCACTGGCACCTGTGGCTATAATTACCGTGTCGCTTTCTATAACTTTTTCGCCGTCTATGGTTACCTTCCTCGGATACGATGTAAAATCCACAGCAGTAGCGATTCCATAGCGAACATCGGCCCCAAAGCGTACAGCTTGTTTTTTCAGGTCTTCCATCAGTTCGGTTCCGGTAATTCCTTCCGGATATCCGGGAAAGTTTTCCACTTCTGTTGTAGTGGTCAATTGTCCTCCGGGCTGTATGCCTTCATATAATACAGGAGCTAGATTTGCTCTCGAAGTATAAATTGCGGCAGTGTATCCCGCAGGTCCTGAACCGATAATCAGGCAACGTACTTTTTCATTCATGTTATATAGTTTATATATTTTGCTTATATTTAAAACAAAGATATAGATAATAATTATACATTGAAAGCTTCTTTATTTATTATTTTTTATAGGACAATAAACAGAATCTATTTTATCTCAGATCTACAATCTCTGCTTTTGGATAGTCTTTCTTGTTGAATGTAAATGTTGTTTCCGGAATATTGCTTCCTGTCTGGTAGTTTTTAATAGAAAGAATATTTTGTATGCCGGATTTATCTGTCAGGGTTATTGTAGAAAAAATATTTGTAGTCTTATCTATTTCCACCAGTATCTTTGTTATATCTGTTCCTTTTTTTTGCGGAGTCAGCTCTACTTGTTGTAAAACTTTTCCTCCTGATCTCTTCTCTCCTTTATATGACAGGTTGTAACCTTTTTTGTAAATGTTGAAAAGTACAGAGGGGCTTATTCCCTGCAACTCTTCGCCCGAAGGATTGCTTATATTCACCTCTTCGGTATCTTTTACATAAACCCACTGTGTACTGCCGTCAAACCATGTTATAGCATCGGGTATTTCTATCTTAAATTTGTTGCCTTTCATATAGGCTTTGCCATCGTAGCTGTATGTGTTCTTTACTTTATTGTCTTTAGCATCCAGAGTAAAACTAACAGTGACATTTCCGGCTTTATTATATGCCTCGGATGCCTTGTCCAGTATAGTCCGTGCATTTTGCGCCGACACAGTAAAGGTTAGTATAGCGAATAGGGTGAATGTGAATAATTTCAATCTCATGTTTGTTAATTTAGTCTATGCAAATATAGACAATTTATTAGAAGAAAAGTTTAAAACCCACTTCCAATAAATGCAAATATTATGATCGTATCTGTTTGGGGACAGGATGTTGTCCGGCTTATAAAAATCAATAGCGTGTTTATTAAATTGGCCGGTTAGTGGTAGGGGCAGTCCTTTGTGACTGCCCGAAAAATACAACCGGATTGCTTCGGGTAAACCCTCGCAATGACGAGAGAAGCCGAACGTCTTACTTACTGATATTACGCATGGCTTATTTAACTACAGGTACAGAGAGGCATTACATGTTTTTTTTATTCTTGTTGTGCGACAGCCTTGCGCCGTATGCTTTACGTGCGGGGAACCCGTCAGGAAAAAAAGATACAACCGGATTGCTTCGGGTAAACCCTCGCAATGACGTGAAAGAGAAAGTCAAAGCGGGCGCTCAAAGCATTTTTGGTTCCTTTTGCTGCTTAGGGCAAAAGGAACGCAAGCAATCTTCGATTGCGCGCAGGAAAAAGGACAAGAATATGGACTGATAGTATTTTTCGGTATTGCGTAACATCAGTTACTTACTCTAAAAAAACAAGATAATAAATATTTTGTAAGGCATAAAGGTTGCAGTTCTATGTTAAACTGCGATTTTTAAGACAATATCACATACTAAATAGTATTTGTTTTATATATTTGCTTGTTTATTACGCAGGGAGTAAGGCTTCTTTATGTAATTATAAAGTTATGAGCAAACAAGACAACAATATATCAATATTAGATAAGGTAAACTTTCCGTCAGATTTAAAGAATTTGAATTTAGAAGAATTAGAGATGCTTTGTGCCGATCTGAGACGCTTTATCATTGATCAGCTAAGCAGCAATCCGGGACATTTCGGCTCCAGTTTAGGAACTGTAGAGCTTACTGTAGCATTACATTATGTTTATAACACACCTTACGATCGTATTGTCTGGGATGTAGGCCATCAGGCGTATAGCCATAAAATACTGACAGGGCGGAAAGATCGTTTTCATACCAACAGGCAATTTGGCGGCATTGCGGGTTTCCCG
>JAISES010000134.1 GCA_031263965.1 Prevotella sp.
TCCGCGACCGGAATATAATCGTTGTGACAGCCCACAGTAAAGAGGAAGAAAATATAAGAAAAAAAACTAAATATTAAAGCTATGTTTGAACCAATAATTGAGAAGATAAACAGGTATAATGAGGCGTGGCGGAAAAAGCACGCGCCGGTGATAACCGACAGGATGATACGCTACAAGCTTACATCCGCCCATTTCGATGGCGTGGTAGACATCACGGAGTTTGTAACCAA
This sequence comes from Prevotella sp., assembly GCA_031263965.1. Classification (GTDB taxonomy): domain Bacteria; phylum Bacteroidota; class Bacteroidia; order Bacteroidales; family Dysgonomonadaceae; genus Dysgonomonas. The sequence continues at coordinate 231 of JAISES010000134.1, forward strand.
CTGGAACGACCTCGACCAGAAGATAGTACGGCAGGACCTGACCGCTACATCCAAAGATATAACCGTACCGTTGGAAGTGAACCGGTCTGCGGCCGAACTGCTGAAAGCTATATATGACGAATACGGTTTTTTCGGCAATGTCAACGTATCCATATACAGGCGCGACCGCATAACCAACGATTATACAATGGTAATGAGCATGGACTTGTATTTCGGCAGCTACAAAAAGACGGACAACGGCGTATCGTTCGAGGCCAACCAAGGCAGCCTGAAAGACTACGTCAACGGGGCTAAAACAACCAAGTTTGACGTACCGGTCAGCGAGATAGCCGACAGCAGGCCGTTCCATTACGGACGTATCGAGAACTACCCCTGCCAGATCGACTATATCATGGCAGAGACGAAGTATAAACGCTTGCAATATGTGATAACGCCTACAATTAACCTGAACAGGTACGATATAGATCCTTTGGCAAATATACAGGATGCAAGGAGCCAGATATATATGAATCATCCCTACCCTCCGGTTATAACCACTTACCTTTTAAAAGCTTCACAGGATTTGCAGTTTAACCTTGTTATTGATTTTGAATTTTATTCTACATCTGAGGTTTTCGGTACTATTTTTGAAATAGTAAAAGTGTCGAATGATACGGAAAGCGTTATATGGACAAGCGAGGTGTCTAAATCAAGTACCATACATGTAGATCAAAATCTGGATGTCTCTTTAAATGCAGAGGATCGATTATATGTAAGGTTTCAGAATATGGGCATGGGTAACCCCGACATCTCCATCACCAAATTCAATAAGTTCAGGATTAGCCATAAGATGTAAAATACCGTTCCTTTATCATACATATATTACAGGTTTATTTTTACATATGGGAGTATGCTACGCATGTACAGGAACTAAGTTTGTGTAAATTCTATTTATTTATTTATTTGATTTATATTGTTTGATTATTATTTTATCTATATTTGCAACGTAATCAAATAACAACACAATCAATAACAGTCATGGGAACAAAGCGAAACACCTCGAAAAAGAGCCCTGAAAAGAACTCTAAGGCCTCTGACTATACCAAAAAAGGCAATAGGATAATCCGTTTTACAGAGGTATCCGAAAAGGAACGGAAAGAATTACGCCTTGATGCTTACAATTATATTCTTTAGATATTGGAAGATAAAGGATTAAATTCTTACAGATATAGATTTGTGCAGAAATTCAACCCATTGCAAAATGAGTGTTTTCTGCACAAAAATTTATATTCCTTTAAATCTCCAAAATCAAATCAAACTTATTGGGTATGGGTTGAGGTCTATCAATATAACATGTACGCTCTCAAATTTCATCTTAAATCGGATAAGGATAATCCGAATCGATATAGCCGGCTAACAGGCTGTAATGAGTTCAGGCAAATTATAAACACCTGCATTTCGATAATGCTGGAGATAAACGGTAAAGACAATACGTCTTCGTTCGGGTTTATAGGTTCTCATACGGAAAGCGCAAGAAAACGCGAGAGTAAGGAAAACACACAAAGATACCGGATATACAAGCGTATTATGGTTACCTATTTTTCGGAGTTGCATTTTAAGCACGTTACGAATGTAGATAAGAGCGCTTATATGCTTATCAGACAAACCGAACTCGCGAAAGTACCGGATTTGACAGAAAAACTGGAAACGCTATTTACGGACAATTACGCCTACTTTGAATAACCCAACGCCATAAAAAAAGCCCCGCAAAAAACAAACAAAACGCATTGAAGAAGGTTTGCATAAATTAGGAAAAGAATTATCACAAGTGCATTTTATTGATTAACTACAAATATTTGGTAATGTCGTACTTGTGTAGCCCTTTCATTCATTTGAAGGGGCTTTTTCTTTATTTACATCTCCTTCAGGTTGTTTACCGCTAAAGTATGGATGATCTATCAACCGCTTGGCGTTATCTTCTGCCGTAACCTTGATATACCTGATTGTTTGCTCAATTTTGGAGTGTCCCAGGATATCCTGTATAAATTTCAAATCTACCCCAGCCAGATACATATTTGTTGCCCCGGATCGCCGGGCGGTGTGCGAGGTAATAAATTCATATTTCGGCTTAACCGCTTCAATCCGTTTGCCCCCTCTGGTTTTGGTGAGGATAATATCTTCATTGATCCCGGCCAGCTTACCAATAGCTTTGATCTGCTTGTTATGCTTCTGGTCGGATATAGGGGAAGGCAAAATGTTATTCCTTCGTTTCAATAATTCTCTAAGCTGGTAATGCATGGGGATATATACTTTTTTATCCTTTTTTACGGTCCATATGCTGATAATATCATCTTTGAAGTGCAGGGCATCCAAACGTGAATAATCGGAGTGCCTGAGGGCTGTAAAGCACCCGAAAAGGAAGCGATCCCGCTCTTCATTCAACGATTTAATTACTTTTCTTATATTATGCGATCTGCTATCATAGCCATTTGCTATAAGTAGGTCTTCCGTTATTTCAAGATCGTATATCCTTTGTATTTCTTCCTGTGTGAGGTATATAGAATCGGTATCTTCTTTTTCAGATTTAAAATCCTTATCCATGAATCCGGTAAAATCATGTATCCTGCCTTTGGATTCATTCATAAAGACTGTTATATTTTTAAATAATGCGCCTATGTAATTCTTGGTGTAGTGTATAGTATCAGTCCCTTTTTTCTTCTCATATGTGGAAGACATCATCCACTTTTTGAATTTATTGTAAAAGTCCAT
>JAISES010000498.1 GCA_031263965.1 Prevotella sp.
CAGCGTAAATCATCAAGTTTACCATATCAGAATCCGAATTTATCTGTTGAAGCACGAGTAAATGATTTGTTAGGACGAATGACACTGGAGGAAAAATTCTGGCAATTATATATGATGCCTGGAGATTTAAGTTTGGGAAAAGATAAGTTGAAGAATGGTATATTTGGGCTCCAGGTATATACATATAGTAATAATGAGGGAGAAAATCAACAGATACTTAATTATGGGCCCGGACTTACAGCAAAAGCAACAGCAGAACACATTAATGAAATACAGAAGTTCTTTGTTGAAGAAACTCGTTTGGGTATTCCGATTATTCCTTTCGATGAAGCGTTGCATGGGTTAATCCGAAGAGGGTCAACAATCTTTCCCCAATCAATAGCTTTGGCTGCTACTTTCGATACTGCGTTGGTACATCAGGTAGCAACAGCAATTGCCAATGAATGTAAGTCAAGAGGTATTCGTCAAATTCTGTCTCCGGTAGTAAACTTGGCAACAGATCCACGTTGGGGGCGTGTAGAAGAAACTTATGGAGAGGATCCATATCTTTCGGCTCGTATGGGGGTAGCCTTCGTTAGCGGGTTTGAACGGATGGGTGTAATAACGACTCCCAAACATTTTGTTGTGAATCATGGAGATGGTGGGCGTGACAGCTATCCGGCACATTTTTCCGATCGTTTCATGGAAGAGACTTATTATGTTCCTTTTAAAGCTTGTTTTATTGAAGGATTATCAAAATCTGTGATGACTGCTTATAATACATTTGATGGTTCGCCCTGTTCTGCCAATTCTTTTTTGTTGAAGAATAAATTGCAAAAAGAATGGAAGTTTGACGGATTCTCTATTTCCGACGCCAATGCCGTTGATATTATGTATTATCTGCATCATACAGTGTCTGATCTGGAAAAAGCAGGAGCGGCTGCATATAACAATGGATTGAACGTCATATTTCAGGTGACATACGATATGCATAAACCTTATTTGGCTGCATGTAAGAAGGGTTATGTTACTCAGGAAAACTTAGACGACGCTGTCCGCAGAGTGTTACGTGAAAAATTTCGCTTGGGATTATTCGAAAACCCCTATGTGAATGTAGAAGAAGCCGCACAATGGAACGGAAGCCGTGAACACCGGGAGTTGAATATAGAAGCTGCACAAAAATCAATTGTATTGCTGAAGAATGAAAAAAATGTACTGCCTTTATCCCGAAATAATAAACGGATTGCCGTTTTTGGGCAAGATGCAATACAGGCGCGCCTTGGAGGATATAGCGGACCCGGAATAGAGCGTATCAGTATTTTAAAAGGGATAGAATCGAAAGCCGGGAAAGATATAGAAGTTGTTTATTCCGAAGGTTGCAAAAGAAACGCCCCGTTTTATGTGACGATCCCGGGAGAGTATTTGTCTTCAGGTAATGAGAAAGGCCTGAAAGGAGAGTATTTCGACAATATAAAATGGGAAGGATCTCCTAAGATGGTAAGGTATGATAAGAATATGCGTATGCAATGGACCTTATTTTCTCCTGACCCGGATATATTTGCTTTTGATTGGTACTCTGTCCGGTGGACAGGGAAATTAAACTCGCCGGTGTCGGGAAAGTACGAAATTGGAGTAGAAGGTAATGACGGATACGCTTTGTATATTGATAATGAAAAGGTATTGGATCGTCCTACAAAGACAACCTATACGCAGCGTACGATTTCTTTTAATTTCGAGAAAGGGAGAACGTATGACGTCCGTCTTGACTTCTATGAAAACTATCGGAATGGAAGAGTCCGCCTGATATGGAATGTTGGCGTCGAAAACGAAGATGATAAATTACAGCAAGCGATTGAGATTGCTAAAAATAGCGATGCGGCAATAGTTGTGGCTGGCATTGAAGAAGCAGAATTTAGAGACAGGGCGTTTCTGAAATTACCGGGACGGCAGGAAGAGTTGATTCAACGAATATCTGATACGGGTGTGCCGGTAGTGGTGGTTATCGTAGGAGGAAGTGCAGTAACCATGGATGCATGGATAAATAAGGTATCGTCCATTTTGGATGTATGGTATCCTGGAGATGTTGGAGGATTAGCTGTGGCGGATGTGCTTTTTGGCGACTGTAACCCCGGCGGGAAATTACCGGTAACCTTTCCGCAGAAAGAGGGGCAGTTGACACTGAATTACAATCATAAACCTACCGGGCGGGGAGATGAATACCTGGATTTGAGCGGAGAGGCTTTATTTCCTTTCGGCCATGGGCTAAGCTATACAACATTCGAATATTCGAACTTGAAATTCTCGTCTCCGGCTATCTCGTCCACAGAAGATATAATTGTCTCTTGTAATGTGAAAAATACAGGAAAAGTAACCGGCGAAGAAGTAGTGCAACTATATCTTCATGATCTGTTAGCTGACGTTAGCAGGCCTATCAATGAATTGAAAAGATTTAAACGTATATCTGTAAAGGCTGGAGAGAGCCAGGATGTTAGTTTTGAACTTACACCGGACGATCTTTCTCATCTGGACATAGATATGAAAAAAATCGTGGAACCAGGAGATTTCAGAGTAATGATAGGAAGTTCTTCAAAAGATATTAGACTAAAAGGAATATTTAATGTAAGGCAATAATAATATGAAAAGAAATATTTTTATTCTCACGCTATGCGTTGTTTTTGTTTCCTCTTCTGCATTTGGGCAGAACCTTCTCTCTCTTATTCCAAATCCAACTAACGTAGAACAAAAAGAGGGAACTTTTATCTTATCTAAAGAAACCCGTTTGCTTATATATGATGAAGGGGCGTTCGGCAAGGAAATGGCATACTTGCAGCAAATCATGCAAACAATCTTTGCTCAGGGATTATCTCTCAACGAAGATGGAAGCCCAAACGCCATCGTTATTCAACGCAGTAACGATTCCTTTCCAACAGGAGGATACAGGCTGGATATTAATGAAAAGCAGATTCTTTTATCTTCTTCACACCCGGAAGGTGTTTTTTATGGAATACAAACACTGAAACAACTTTTGTTTTCTGTCAGGCATCAGGAAAAACAGGGGCCGGAAAGTAATCTCAGCATACCCTGTCTTTCGATTATAGATTCGCCTGCTTTTGAATGGAGAGGGTTAATGCTTGATGTATCCAGACACTTTTTCTCTATTGAATATTTAAAAAGACAAGTAGACATGCTTGCTTTTTATAAAATGAATAAACTGCACCTACATCTTACTGATGACCAGGGATGGCGGATCGAAATCAAGAAATACCCGGAACTTACCCAGCAAGGGGCTTGGAGAATATTCAACCGGCAGGATTCGGCCTGTATGGAGATAGGAAAAACCAATCCTGATTTTTCTCTTGACCCTCGTTTTATCATTTCCCAAAATGGGAATCTTTTGTACGGTGGATTTTATTCGCAGGATGAATTGAAAGAACTGATACAATATGCTTTGGAACGGCATGTAGAGATTGTACCCGAAATTGATATGCCCGGGCATATGATGGCAGCTATCAGTATATTCCCGGAATTAAGTTGCACCGGATCGGTAGGCTGGGGGAATACTTTTTCCCATCCGTTATGTCCGTGCAATGAAGCAACTTTTGATTTCCTCGAAAATATATTGGATGAGGTTGCCGGTCTTTTCCCTTCCAAATTTATTCACATAGGGCTCGATGAGGTGGAAAAGAATACATGGGAGGAATCGGATGCCTGTAAAAACCTGATGAAAGAAAATGGATTTGAAAAAGTAGAACAACTGCAAACCTACTTCATGAATCGTATTCAGGGCTATCTGTCTATGAAGGGAAAGGAAGTAATCGCTTGGGATGAAGTTCTGGAGGATGATATTAATCCGGATGTCAATATCCTGTTCTGGCGTGATTGGGTAGGTGAAGTTCCTAAGAAAGCCGTCCAAAGCGGCAACCGGATAATCTTTGTACCCAGCAGTCCTCTGTATTTCTCCCGGAGGGATTCATCCCTGTATCCCATTTATCATTTGCAATCAAAATTCAATGAAATACCCAAAGACAAACAGCAATTGATCAGAGGAGCGCAAGCCTGTATATGGGCTGAAGGAGTTCCTTCTGAAAATGCCGCTAATTATCTCATATATCCCCGTTTACTGGCGTTGGCCGAAGCTGTCTGGACGCCTGATAATGTGCGTAATTGGGATTCTTTCAAGCAACGGCTGGCATCTCAGTTGCACTATTTGGATACAGAGCAGATTAAACATCCGGCGCTAACTTATGCATTGATTCCTCTTATATCAGTTGATCAAAAGGGAAAAAATATCCGTATCAAACTGGAAAACGAACAAATCAATCCGGTGATTTATTATACCACAGACGGGAGCGTACCTACTGAACGTTCACACCGGTATAACGGACGGGAAATAGCCGTATCCGGCAGTGCCGAAATATGTGCTGCCATTTATGATAAAGGAGCCATCCAGCTACCACTTGCCAGCCGGACAGTGGATTATCATAAGGCTATCGGCAAGCCTGTTACATATCATATTCCCTGGCATAAGGCTTATCCGGCCGGAAGAGAAAGTGCATTGACCGATGGACTGAGGGGAAGCAATCGCCACAATGATGGCTTTTGGCAGGGATTCACAACGGATCTCGACGTTATTATCGATATGCAGGAGTCTACACGTATTAAAAGTCTGTCCGCCATGTTTATGCAGTTGACCGGCCCGGGTATCTATATGCCTGAATATGTAGAGGTAAGTTTGTCGGAAGATGGCATCCATTTTGAGAAATCGTTTACTACTTATAACGATGTGCCGGAAACAGAGCGGGCGTTAACGATACGGAAATTCTCCGGTGAAATAAACAAAAAAGCCCGCTATGTAAAAGTCTTTGTAAAGAATAAGACCGGACATTTCATGTTTACGGATGAACTCGTTATCTATTAATCATGGGGGGGTGAATATATGAATAAAAGAATAGGCAGCAGGATACTTGTATTGGCCTTTTTCCTCTGTGCGGCCGTCTCAAAGAATTACGCACAAATAGATATAGTAAAGAACGGGAAAGCTGTTTCGAGGATACTGGTGGATAAAACAGATAGTGTTGATTTGAAAGCAGCCTTACTGTTGCAGGACTTTTCGAGGCGTATTACGGATATCAGCCTGGATATCCTTCCAATAGGTAGCGCCAGAAGGAAAGGAGATATACTGATTGAACATTCCAGTTCACCCAAGTTGGGAGAATTAAAAGAAGATGGCTTTAAACTAACGACTACCGATGAATATATCAGCATTACGGGAGGGGAGGGTAATGGCGCTGTTGTCGGTGTCGTTACCCTGCTGGAAG
>JAISES010000308.1 GCA_031263965.1 Prevotella sp.
ATGGTAGCTTGTCCGTAACGTCTTACTACTTCGACTACCTCATACAAAAAATCTTTAACCCGCGGTCCGTTATATGTTCCTCCACCTGTACTAACATCAAGTTCGACATATACATTTGAATTTGAAACGCTTAATCTGATTATACCGATTCGGTTGTTTGTGTTGATCTCTATCTTTCCTCCCCGGTACCGGATGTCATCTATACTATTATAACGGCCCTTCACAAGTACATAATTAAAGTTTACCGGCAGATCGGCTTCTATCACACCATTGGGGGCGGCATTGATGGTTTCGTAATAATCCAATGTGGCTTCCCGCCACTCGTAATCTTCACATGATGTAAACGATATTGCAGCTAACACACTCAGTATGATCGCAAATAGCTTGTTTTTATATCTTTTCATAATATTTTGAATTTAATGACAAAGTTAATATTATAATCCATTTATTTATTATGACTCAATTTTTTCTGTTTTGTAACATCGTCATCCCTAAAAAAAGTTCTTTTTTATTACAAATTATTGATTTACAGGCTATTATCTGGATTTATTTTTTGATCTTTCAACTTGCGGAACAAGTTCCGTAGTCCTTGAGTTTTTTCAGTGACCGTTGAATCAGGTTCAGAACAGACTGGTAATTCATATCCATAAGCAGGCATATTTCATCTATATCCATATTTTCATAGAAACGGTAGTATATGACTTCGCGCTGTCGTATGGTCAATGTGTGTAAGGCTTTGGCTACAAGTGTGTTTTTATCGGTTTCGTTTTCTTTGTTTATAAGGTCGTCCTCTATATTACTATTGTCTGATATCTGGCTGTGTTCGGGCAATCCGTCTAATGTTTCGAACTGTATCCTCCTTTTTTTTATGGTAGTGATGATACTGTTTCTCAATGCTACGAAGAGATATATTCTTATATTATTCAGTGGTTTTAAATTTGTTCTGTTTTTGTATATTTTTACGAATACATCGTGTATGCAATCTCTTATTAATTCCCTGTCGGAAGTAAACTGTAATCCCTGGATAAATAATTTCTTCGAATATTTTTTATAAATTGAACAATACGCTTCCTCATCTCCGGAAAGGAAATCATTCCATTGCATATTATCTTCAGAAATATTCTTATTCTCTATAAACATAAATATATTCAAACAGCAATAGTCGTTTACGAATCCGGCAATTTGCAATTGAGAGTCAGAAGAAACCCAAACTTTGCTTTATATTCTTCTGTTTTCCCGAAGAATCCAGGTATAGCCTTTATTGATAACGATGCAGGGGTTCCATCTATTTGCGGCTTAGTTTTAATTTCATGGTGCAAAGGTGGAATTTTATTTTGAATTTTGCAATTCATTTATTTTAGAGAAACAGTTGCCCCGAATTTTCATCTGCAGGAGATGAAATGAACAAAAAAAATCATATATTTGCATTGAACCGACTATGTATTTAAACAAAATAAAAAATGACTATTATGAAAGATTTTTTTTCGAGCATGGATGCCACACTGCAAATATACTGGTATATAGCTATAATAGCCAGTGTTATTTTTATTATACAAACAATCATGACCTTTATTGGCGCTGATTCCGACACCGGAATGGATGCCGATTTCGATAGTAATTTAGATGGTGGCGGCCATCCGTTTCAATTATTCTCATTAAGAAACCTTATTAATTTCTTTCTGGGATTTGGCTGGACCGGAGTATCTCTGTTCGGCCAGATAGAAAGTAAATTCCTGTTGGGAGTTATTGCTTTCGTTGTCGGGCTCATATTTATTGCCGTTTTCTTTGTTGTTATAAAAGCTCTCATGAGGTTGTCCGAAGATAATACCTTTGATATTGAAGAAACTATTGGTAAAACGGCTGATGTTTATATGAACATACCGGCATCAAAATCCGGAAAAGGAAAAGTTTTCATCAGTATAAAAGGCACTACGCACGAATTAAGTGCAGTAACAGATAGTGCAAATGATCTGAAAAGCGGTTCTATCGTAAAAGTATTGGCTATTGAAGGAGACGTACTCGTCGTTTTACCGTTAAATAAATAAAACAATAAACACATATAACTTAATAATTGAACTATGATTGAAGGATTTTTCGGAGGAGGGATTACAATAGGTGTAGTCCTCGTAGTAGTTGTGATAGTCGTCATTCTGGCTATGACATCCAGATATAAACGTTGTCCGTCGGACAAAATTTTGGTCGTGTATGGAAGGACAGGTGGCGCTTCAGCTAAATGTATACATGGTGGCGGCGCGTTTATTTGGCCTGTAGTACAGGATTATGCCTACCTTGATTTGAAACCTATATCTATTGAAGCAAACCTGACCAGTGCATTGAGTAAACAAAATATTCGTGTAGACGTGCCTTGTCGTTTCACCATTGCTATTTCTACAGAGAAAGAGAATATGAATAATGCTGCGGAAAGACTGCTTGGATTAACTACATCGCAGATACAGGAACTGGCAAAAGATATTTTGTTCGGGCAGTTGCGTTTGGTTATTGCGACTATGATGATTGAAGAAATCAACTCCGACCGTGATAAATTCTTGGATAATATATCAAAAAACGTAGATACGGAGCTTCGTAAGATTGGTTTGAAATTAATAAACGTAAACGTAACCGATATTAACGACGAATCGGGCTATATCGAGGCTTTGGGTAAGGAAGCGGCTGCTAAAGCTATCAATGAAGCTAAAGTTAGTGTGGCTGAACAAGAAAAAATGGGAGAAACAGGTAAAGCCGTTGCCGATAGACAGCGTGATGTACAGATTGCCGAAACCCACAGAGATAGAGATGTACAGATCGCTATTGCTCAAAAAGACAAAGAGGTAAGTATCGCCGGAGCATCCAGGGACGAATCTATCGGGAAAGCCGAGGCTAACAGGGATACCCGTGTTAAAACAGCCGAAGCGAATGCTATAGCTGTAAAAGGTGAAAATACGGCTAAGATAGAAATTGCAGGGTCTGACGCTTTGCGCCGCGAAAAAGAAGCAGAGGCGTTGAAGCTGGCTGTTTCGGCGGAAAAAGTACAACAGGCAAGAGCTTTGGAAGAAGCATATTCTGCTGAACAAAAAGCGGAAATGGCTCGTTCTGAGCGCGAACGTTCGACTCAAATAGCAAACGTAGTCGTTCCTGCCGAAATAGAAAAACAAAAAGTTATTATTGAAGCACAGGCTGTTGCCGAGCGTTTAAGGGAGCAGGCTAGGGGAGAGGCTGATGCTATCTTCGCTAAAATGGATGCAGAAGCTCGCGGTTTGTTCGAAATACTGTCTAAACAAGCTGAAGGTTACAGAGGAGTTGTTGGCGCTACAGGTGGAGATCCGGTAGCCGCTTACCAGTTGCTACTGATAGAGAAACTTCCTGAACTGGTCAAAACTCAGGTTGAAGCTATTAAAAACATCAAGATTGATAAAATCACGGTTTGGGATTCTCCGGGGAATAATCCGAATGGGAATACAACAACAGCGAATTTTGTTTCAGGACTAATGAAGTCTGTACCTCCATTAAATGATCTGTTCAATATGGCAGGTTTGAATTTACCTTCTTATCTGAAAGGTGATGCTGAACAATCGGGAGTGACAATACCCCTGAAACCGGCAGAAGAAAAAAAGGATAAGAAAGAATCTAAGGGATAATAATCAGAGAGAGTGTCAAACGGAATTTTTGACACTCTCTTTTTGTTCGTATATTTTTATCCCTGCAATTCAGGATGAGTCAATATCGGATCTACATGTCCGAGCCCTAACCCGCACTGTTCGGATGCAGCCCTGCAACCTCCCCTGCATTTTTCCCAATCATTACAATCAGAGCAATACCCGGGTATAGAAGTATTCCATGATTCGGCGTAAGGCGAAAATAATATATTCTTTATGTCCTCTTCAAAGATATTGCCGACAACTACAGGCGAGTGATTGCATAGGCGAATATTCCCGTTTATATCTAAAGTAACAGGTCTTCTCAGAGCATCTGAAGAGCAATGTCCAAACATAATGGACGGATAATCGGATGGCCGGAGTAGACAGTCGGGCGAACAAACATTTGAAGAAATGACAAGCCCTGATTCTTTTGCCTTTTTGCCAGCTACAACAAAAGCCTTCTGCAATTGCCTGTGCGTTGCTGATACCGATGCCGGTTCGGAGGTTCCATTTCCTCCTATATTATAGCGGTTGAGCATAATGCGTTTCAATCCCAGGCTATGGATAAAGTCGAGAGTCTCACCCAAAACCTCAACATTATATTTGGTCAGGACAATAACAGGCACGGGATACCCTTTTAAATCAAGGACAGACTGTATTGATGCTTGAGATTTTTCCCAACTCCCTTTCACTTGTGTTATATAATCATGTATACTTGCATCAGCCGAATGAACCGGAAATTCAAATAAAGTTATTCCCATAGCTATCAAACTTTTATAGTCAGATGTTTTGCCCAGGTAGCCATTGCTTATAATGGTAACAGACTTACCCTCCATCCTGCAAAACAAGGCTATTTCCCTGACGCGTTCGGCCATAAAGGGTTCACCTCCTGTGAGAGTTACATTTTTTATGTCAGCCTGGGAAAATATTTGTCCGAGGGCTTTAATAGCTTTTTCATAAGAATTGAATCCTTTGCGTTTTGCACCCGGTATTTTCCAGATATTGTAGCAATAACGGCATCCGAGGTTGCATTTATCCGTCAATTCAAAAGCTATGTGAGGTAATTGCAATTTCATATTTTATACTTTTGGAACATAAAGATATGAAACAATTTCTAATTCTCTTTATTGTTCATGAATGCTTCCTGAGGTATAGAAACAGTATCGCAACTCACTATAGGACTTTATCTTTATAGTTCTTGATTAAATGATTCGCCTGAAACAACTAATGTATCAGTATTTTGTGAAGATGCCGGTGGAGCCTGTACATTTTCAGGATTAGGTGCTACGTAACATGTTACTTCCGGCTCCGGTTCTTCTTTATCTTTTTCACAGGAAACTGTAGTGAGTCCGACAAGCAAAGCCCCCAGTATCAGTTTGTACTTTACAAATATAGAAGCCCCATTACTTTTATCCGACAGAAAAGAAAAAATACGATACAACACATGGTATGATTTTACCTTCATAGTATACATTATTTAAAAGATTCCTTAAGAAACTTGTTTCTGAATATATAGATGATCTTTGACACGGAAAAGCTGCAAGCAGATTATTTTTCCAAAGATAAAGAACCCCGCTCAGAAACTTTTTACTTAACCAATCTTTAGTATATACAGAATAGAATAACTAAATTTGCATTGCGTTACTTCTTATTTATAAGTTTCGCCGGGGAATTTATTTTAAACTGTTTAATAAAAAAATCATGAAAAACCAAATTGGTAATTCCGAACAATGGAAGGCTATTTTGCTTGCGCTGGTTCTATCGATGATGTTTTCGTATTCGCCTGTGCATGGAGTACGAGGAGTAGGATCCATCAACAAGGCAATTCTGCAAAAGCCTGAAATCATTAGTGCAAAGAAGATCAATCCGACCACTGTCGAAGTTTTATTGTCAGAGAATCAAAGAATGACATTCGACTTCTATGGAGAAAATATATTCAGGGTCTTTCAAGACAATTCGGGTGGAATAATAAGAGATCCGGAAGCGAAACCAGAAGCTCGGATCTTGGTCGATAATCCCAGGAAACACTTATCCGAAGTGAAGGTGAGCGACGATGGAAGCTCTATTTCTATTGCTACTGGAAAAATTAAAATCCAGATGGATAAGAACACTGCATTGTTGAAAGTCATCGATCTGAACACTAACGCTGTCGCTTTGGAAGAAATAGAACCTGTTCTTTTTGAAAAGAATAAGGTTACAGTAACCCTGAAAGAAAACCCACAAGAATATTTTTACGGCGGTGGTGTCCAGAATGGACGTTTTTCACATAAAGGAAAAGTAATCGCCATAGAGAATCAGAATAGTTGGACCGATGGCGGAGTAGCCTCTCCAAATCCATACTATTGGTCTACAAATGGTTATGGAATGATGTGGTACACCTTCAAAAGAGGGCGGTATGACTTTGGCGCAAAAGAGAAAGGCGTTGTAAAGTTATATCACGAAACTGATTATCTGGATGTTTTCTATATGATCAATGACGGGGCTGTACCTTTACTGAATGATTTTTATCAACTGACGGGCAATCCAGTATTGCTTCCTAAATTCGGATTCTATCAAGGGCATCTGAATGCCTACAACAGAGATTACTGGAAAGAAGACGAAACCGGAATTCTATTCGAAGACGGAAAGCGTTATAAAGAAAGCCAGAAAGATAATGGGGGTGTGAAAGAATCCCTGAATGGTGAAAAGAACAATTATCAGTTTTCGGCTCGCGCAGTAATAGACCGTTATAAAAATAATGATATGCCATTCGGCTGGTTACTGCCTAACGATGGTTATGGAGCGGGATATGGCCAGACGGAAACTTTAGACGGAAATATACAAAATCTGAAAGATCTAGCCGGTTATGCTCATAAAAATGGGGTGGAAATAGGTTTGTGGACACAATCGGATCTTCATCCGAAACCGGAGATCAGCGCTCTGCTTCAGAGGGATATAGTAAAAGAGGTGAGAGATGCCGGAGTACGCGTACTGAAAACAGATGTGGCGTGGGTTGGTGCAGGATATTCTTTCGGATTGAATGGTATTGCCGATGTGTCGCAGATTATGACATATTATGGCGGCGATAGCCGGCCGTTTATCATTTCCCTCGATGGATGGGCCGGGACACAACGTTATGCCGGAATCTGGTCGGGTGACCAAACCGGGGGGGTATGGGAATATATCCGATTCCATATACCTACTTATATAGGTTCGGGACTTTCCGGTAACCCCAATATTTGTTCCGATATGGACGGAATTTTCGGAGGCAAAAATCCGGTGGTCAATACCAGAGATTTCCAGTGGAAGACATTTACCCCGACACAGTTAAATATGGACGGGTGGGGTGCCAACGAAAAATATCCCCATGCATCAGGAGAGCCTGTTACTTCGATAAATCGCTGGTACCTGAAGATGAAATCGGAAATAATGCCGTATGCATATAGTATTGCGAAAGAATCTGTTGACGGGTTGCCTATGATAAGAGCTATGTTTTTGGAATACCCGAATACCTATACTTTGGGAAAAGCAACGCAATATCAATTCCTGTATGGTCCTTATTTTCTTGTAGCGCCTATCTATCAGGCAACGAAATCAGATGAGAAAGGTAATGATATCCGTAATGGCATATATTTGCCGGAAGGAGAGTGGATCGACTATTTCTCCGGAGATAAGTATCAGGGTAATTGTGTTTTAAATAATTATAATTCACCTATTTGGAAACTGCCGGTATTTGTCAGAAATGGAGCCGTCATTCCAATGGCAAATCCGAACAATAATGTTTCCGAAATAAATAAGAATCTGCGTATATATGAGTTATATCCATTTGAAAACAGCTCGTTCACGGAATATGACGATGATGGAATTTCTGAAAAATACAAGGTTGAAAAAGGAGCAACAACTCTGATCGAATCAAATGTTAATTACAAAAAAAACATAGCTACAATAACTATAAATCCTGCACAAGGAGGGTTTAACGGTTTTGTTAAAGATAAAGCAACTGAGTTTAAAGTAAATGTAACAGAAAAACCAAGGAAAGTATCCGCAGAGATAGGAAAAGCTAAAGTCAAGTTAGTAGAAGTAACCTCTATGGATGAATTCCTGAAAAGGGATAATGTTTACTTCTACGATGCTGCACCAAATCTGAACAGGTTCGCAACCCGGGGCAGCGAGTTTGAAAAAGAGATTATCATTAAAAATCCTCAACTTCTGGTTAAGTTGGAATCATCGGATATTACAGCCAATCAGACTATTCTTAATATTGAAGGTTTTGTATTCGATCCGGCAGATAAGCACAAGATTGCTTCGGGAGCATTAGCTGCACCGGCGAATGCCCTGATTACAGATGAAAATACAGAAGCTTATAAAGTAAAACCAACGTGGGATAAGGTTGGTAATGCCGATTTTTATGAAATCGAATTCGACGGTATGCTTTATACCACAATTAAAGATACAGAGTTACTCTTTGATGGATTAGATGCTGAAACGGCGTATTCATTTAAGTTGCGGGCGGTAAATAAGGACGGGTATTCCGACTGGACCACATTTAGTGTTACAACAAAAGAAAACCCTCTGGAATTTGCCATTGAAGGAATCGTGGGGCAAACGACTGCCGAAAATCAAGGCCGTTCATTAAATCGCTTGTTCGATTTCGAAGAAGGTGAGTTATGGCATACAAAATATAACGTAAATGCTCTTCCTTTTGATCTTATCATGGATCTGAAAACTATCAACCGGCTTGATAAATTCCATTATATACCTCGTGATAATGCAGGAAACGGAACTCTGTTAAAAGGTTCGGTTTATTATAGTATGGACAGGGAGACCTGGAATGAAGCCGGAACTTTTGAATGGATGCGAAATAATGAGACAAAAATATTTGC
>JAISES010000342.1 GCA_031263965.1 Prevotella sp.
CGCCGACTTTATCTGCGTAGGCATGTTCGACTTTCAGGTAGTAGACGACGTAAACACCTGCATCGACACACTCCAAAAACTCCAGAACAGGAAACGGGAGTGGTATACGTGAGGGAATAGGGCTAAAAATTTCATGCCATTTTCAGGCTGAAAGCAGACTGAAAGGTCGTCTTTCAGCCATAGCCATTTATGCACAACTATTTACAAGCCGGCTGTAAGCTGAAAGAAGGGGTAAAAAAAATACCTGTATAGGTGGATAATTCTCCTCTGACCACAAGGCCTGCTATCGAACGCAGGTTTTAATAAGTGTGGCGTAAGAATCATTTGTTAATAATACGAAAAAATAATACATTCTATTGCGTATGTAAAATATATTACAGTTATTTGTCAGACAAATATTACTAATAAGATTAATCCATCTAATATTATAAATATGGAGACCTTAAAAATATGTACACATACAGTAACATTAGTAGATCAGGTAGAAGACAAGCTCCTTACCTATTTTAAAGAAAAAGATTTTCATGCCGGAGATGCCATTCCCAATGAATTTGAACTGGCGGCTGCTTTAGGAGTGGCTCGAAGTGTGCTGAGGGAAGCGCTTAGCCGGCTAAAGATGATGGGGATGATAGAAACAAGGACTCGCAGAGGGATGATACTTACCGAACCCTCCATTTTGGGAGGCATGAAGCGGGTAGTAGACCCACGCATCCTGAGCGAAGATTCCCTGTTTGATATCCTGGGCTTCCGTATTGCGTTGGAGATAGGAATATGCAGTGACATATTCAAAAATATAACCCCCGAAGACATTGAAGACCTGGAAGATATCGACAGAATGGGCATCGCTTTTGAAAACAACGAGTATGCCCCGATCAGTGAATTTTCCTTTCATTCCAAATTATATGAAATAACCGGAAACAAAACCATTTCAGAGTTTCAGGAAATCATCCATCCGGTCATGACTTTTGTCAAAGACAAATTCAAGGATTTGCTTGAACCGATCAACATTGAAATGAAAAAGAAAAACAAAATAGTCACCCACACGGATCTTCTCGGTTACATAAAAAAGAAAGATCAGAGCGGATACCGAAAAGCAATAGAACAACACTTCGCAGTGTATAAGATATTTATGAGGAATAGAATTTGACAACTATCAACAAACGGTTACTTATGCCTGATACCATTAAAACAGTTATCCTTATGAGTTTAATAAGTCTTTATGCCTTGCCGCTATCGGCCAGTAAACCGGTGAAGTGGGATAATACATTGTCGCTTCCGGCGATAAACGGACAAGTCAATAGTGGGGTGGGGGGCGCCTATTCCGGTTTTATTGGCGATCTGCTCGTAATTGCAGGCGGCTCTAATTTCCCGGAAGGCATGCCTTGGGAAGACGGAAGAAAAGTATGGCATAGCACGCTCTATTTTATAGATACGAAAGACGCAGGCTCTTGTTGGACAATTGTTGAAAATGCTTTGCCTGTTCCATTAGGGTATGGCGTTTCGATACAGTTGCCGGATGGCTTGCTGTGTATTGGCGGGTGCGACTCTTCACAATGCTACAGCAATATGTTCGAAATTAAACTAAAGGAAGGAAAGCTTTCCCTGTCCCACGAATGGCCTTCTCTGCCTGTCCCATTAGCCAATATGACAGGAACATTAGTCGACAATAAAATATATATTGCCGGCGGACAGGAAAGCATGGAAAAACAGGAAGCCACCAATCACTTCTTCATGCTGGATATTTCCAATAAAAAGCAAGGGTGGACGGTATTGCCCTCCTGGCCGGGAGAGGCGAGAGGTTTTTCTGTTTGTGCAGCACAAAGCAACGGCTTAGCTAACTGTTTTTATCTTTTCAGCGGGCGCAACTATAAAGGGGATGATGTCAAGATACTTTCGGACGGTTATTGCTATAATCCAACATTGAATAGCTGGAAGAAACTTGATGGAAGATTCCCCGTAATGGCAGGTACGGCATTGGCGGCAGATACAAATCATATTCTGTTGTTTGGCGGAGCGCAACAAATAATCCCGGGTTCATATCATCATCCCGGCTTTGACAAAACCCTGCGGCTTTATAATACGGCAACCAATACGATGGTTGAAAAAGAAACAATCCCATACCCCGTAGCAGTCACGACAAATGCGATACAAAAAGGAAACACCATGTACATAACAAGCGGAGAAATAAAACCCGGAATCCGGACCCCTGTTATTCTGCGAGGGATAAGGCTAAACGATTGAATGTTATTATTATTATTCAAAATAAATCAACGAAGTAATGAGAGATTATCAACAATTAAGAGGTTTGGTGGCAGCCGCTTTCACTCCAATGGATGAAGCGGGTAATGTGAACTTGCCGGTTATTGATTCGTATGCCGAATATTTAACCAAGACAGGTATTACCGGCGTATTTATTTGTGGAACCACCGGCGAATCAGCCTCACTTACAACCGGGGAACGGAAAGACATTGCCATTGCCTGGGTGAATGCTGTAAAAGAAAAGATGAAGGTCATTGTACACGTGGGCAGCAATTCGTACCCTCAGGCAATGGAGTTGGCGCGTCATGCAAATGAAATCGGCGCAGACGGCATTTCCGCCATTGCCCCCAGCTTTTTTAAACCGGAAAAGGTTTCGGATTTGATCGGTTTCTTTGAGCCGATTGCCAAAAGTGCGGAAGAGCTTCCGTTCTATTATTACAATATGCCGTCTATGACAGGCGTAAACCTTTCTGTTCCCCTCTTCCTCGCAGAAGGGAAAAAGCGCATCCCCAATCTGGCAGGTGTGAAATATACCCATAACAACCTGATGGAAATGGCTGAATGCCTCCGCTTGGAAGATGGACGGTTTGAAGTACTGCACGGTTACGACGAAATATTGATAACCGGCCTTGCCTTGGGAGCGGTAGCAGGAATCGGAAGCACGTACAATTATATTTCGGAAATATATCTGGGTATAATAGACGCCTTTGAAAAAGGAGATATGGATACTGCCCGCAAACTACAAATGAAATCCATTGAAATCGTAAAAATATTTAATAAATACGGAGGAGGCGTACGCGGCGGAAAGGCGATTATGAACTTATTAAATATTAAATGTGGGCCCTGCCGTCTTCCTTTTGCACCTTTCAGCAAGGAAGAATACGAACAATTGAAAGCAGACCTTGAAAAGGTCGGATTTTTTAACGTAAAAAAGTAAGGAGAACGTACTTTGGCGAGTCCAATTCTCCTTACAAACATGAAAATCTTAAAAACAACTATTTTTAAAATCAGTACAAAGATGAACAAATTAAATCACTTTTACCTAAT
The DNA here is from genome assembly GCA_031263965.1 of Prevotella sp. Lineage (GTDB taxonomy): Bacteria > Bacteroidota > Bacteroidia > Bacteroidales > Dysgonomonadaceae > Dysgonomonas. The sequence goes on from JAISES010000342.1 coordinate 3,307, forward strand.
TTTATTCTCGTTAATGTTTTCTGCCAATACTCTTTTTGCACAGGAAATGAATGTTACGGGAACAGTAATTGACAATGAAGGATTAACACTTCCAGGCGTATCCGTTTCTATTAAAGGAACTACTCAGGGAACAATTACGGATATAGATGGAAATTACGAATTAAAAGCAACGAAAGGTTCAACCCTTCTCTTTTCGTATGTAGGATATGTTTCTCAGGAAATAAAAGTTGAGAATCTGTCGAAGATAAATGTTACGCTGTTAGTATCTACCGTTGGATTAGATGAAGTTGTAGTTGTTGGTTATGGCACACAATCCAGGAGAACCATCACTTCCGCCATCACGAAAGTAGGAGGTGAAACACTACAAAACATTCCGATCAGTACAGTCGGAGATGGTCTAAAAGGAAAAATTGCCGGTGCAAGATTATATTCGAATAACAACGCTCCCGGTTCTGATGCGGTAATCCGTATTCGTGGTGGTTCTTCCATCAATAAAAGCAATGATCCTCTGATTCTTGTAGATGGAGTAGAAAGGGCTTTCTCCGGTTTAAATCCGAATGATATAGAATCCATTGAAGTATTAAAAGATGCAGCATCTACAGCCATTTATGGATCAAGAGCATCTAATGGGGTTGTTCTTATTACTACTAAAAAAGGTTCCATGGGTAAAGCCCCCACTATTACATTCGAAGCCAATGTAGCACTTCAGGAAGCGGAAACTCTATATAACTTCATGAATGCGGAAGACTACCTTCGGACTGTACGGCCCGCTGTTGCGGTGAGTGCGACATCTCAATATAACAGTATGGATGGTTATTCTGCAAGTTCTGGAAATACGGAAACATCAATCTATTCCACACGTTATTTGAGAGATGGTGAATCTGTGCCGGTAGGTTACAAATCTATGCAAGACCCGATAGATCCGACAAAAACATTAATTTTCCAAGACAACAACTTCCAAGATGAAATATATAGAAAAAATGCCTGGCAGAATTATTATATTGGCCTTAATGGAGGATCAGAAACGGCCAAATACAATGCCAGCCTTGGATACACAGATGATGCCGGTGTGGCTATTGCAACGGGTTATTCGCGTTTAAGCATGCGTACAGGTATAGACGTAAATATCAGTAAAAACCTGACCTTTGCAGCAGGATTTGATTACTCTAAAACTGATTCGGAAGAGTATGATAACCAAATGAATATTATTTCTCGCGGTTTAGCGACTCCTCCAACCCAAAAGAAGTATAATGAAGATGGCACTCCCACTAAAGGATACAATGCCACATCCCCCAATCCTTTATGGTATGCCTATTATAATGATGTGAGCCGTACGGATAAGCGTTTGTCAGCTTTCGGAAAACTCACTTATCGCATTATTGATGGATTAAAGGCTGATGTGCAGCTTTCTACGTATGATCATCATTACAAATTCGACAGCTTTGTCAAAGCTCATGAATTCAATGGCTTACGTCCAACGACTGCTACTTTTAACGAATTGGAAAGAAATAAATTGGAAGCTTATGGTACATATAATAAAACAATAGGCAATCATTCTTTTTCCGTTATGGGCGGATATTCATACCAGAAAGACAATAGTGAAGATATGTCTGCTTCTGCCAATGGAGCAAGTTCAGACAAAGTGCCTACATTGACGGCGGGCCCGAATAAAACTGCTGCGACCAGCAGTTTTACAGAAGATGTTACGATTGGTTATTTCGGACGTCTTTCCTATGATTTTCAAAAGAAATATTTGTTTTCTGCGACGTTCCGTGAAGACGCGTCATCCCGTTTTGCCAAAGGTAATCAATGGGGCTTCTTCCCTGGCGCATCTTTGGGGTGGGTGGCCTCAGACGAACATTTCATGAAGGATGTTAAAAACTTGGATAATTTGAAATTAAGGGTCAGTTATGGGCAGACCGGTAATAATTCCATTGGATTATACGATGCATATGGGAGATATTCAACAAATGCGAAATACGACGGCGTCGCCGGTATTCTTCCTTCAACCATGCCTAATACCGACCTGACATGGGAAGTCTCTACCCAGTTAGACCTTGGGTTCGACTTGTCTATATTTAATAATAGAATTTCAGTAAGTGCTGATTATTTCGACAAAAGAACCGACAATTTGCTATTTAGCAAAGAACTACCCAACACATCCGGATTTAGTAATGTGCAAACAAATATTGGTAAAGTAAAGTTTTATGGGTTCGATGTTGAAATAACTTCTACAAACATAAGAACAAAAGACTTTGACTGGTCATCCAAATTCACTTGGAGTTTTGTTAAAAACAAGGTTTTGAAGTTGCCGGATAACGGTCGGGATAAGAATCGGATCGGGGGTATTACATTAGCCGATGGAACAGCATATGGAGGTACGGCAGAAGGCGAATCATTATATAGTTATTATGGGTACATGGTAGATTATATCATTGAAACACAAGGACAAGCCGATAATGCCATGTATGATTCCAGCGCAAAAGGTTATCGTCATTCTGATGACCAAAGAATAGCCGGGAGAAAGGAAATTGGTGATTACGAATGGAAAAACAGGGATGGAAGTCTTCAAAGAGATGGAAAAGATTACATTGACAATCAGGATCAGTTTTTCCTTGGATATACGGTTCCCCATTCAACAGGTGGATTGAATAACAATTTCATATATAAGAATTTCAGCTTGAATATATTCTTGGATTGGGCGTTGGGACATTCCATCAACCAAAATTCCGAAATGCGTTATTTCATGAATACATTTGCTAATAATTATACGTTGATAGATGAAGTAAAACAATGCTGGACACAACCAGGTGATAATACCAAATATGCACGATTTACAGCAAATGACCCTGATAATGGTAATGCAAATTTCAGTAGAACATCAAATATTTTTAATTACAAAGGTGATTATTTATGTGTTAGAGAAGTCAGTTTGCAGTACAATGTCCCAACTATTCCAATTAACAAATTGGGGATGCAAAATCTGGCCATAACTCTGTCTGGTAATAATTTACACTATTTTACTGCTGTAAAGGGTGTTTCTCCGGAAGTAGGAGCAAATACTACGTATGATACATCTTATTACAATTATCCTCCAATCAGGCGGTATTCTATTGGCGTAAAGGTTACATTCTAATTATTTTATAACCCAACTATTAAATATAATATTATGAGATTTATAGTTATATTATCAGTATTATTCATTGGAATTTCTCTATCGTCTTGCCATGATGACTTAGACGTGAGCCAGAAAAGTGAAGTGTCCGCTCAATCCATGTGGCAGGATGAAGGAGATGCCTTGTCTGCCATGTATGGATTATATAATAGATTTCGTTCAGCGTTTAATGCTAACTATATTTATTGGGGCGAATACCGCACAGGTTTATGGGCCGACGGGCTTGCCGGACAAACGACAAGAGATCAGGTTTATCAGAATCAATTAGCCCCAGACCATGGACAGGCAAACTGGGCGGATGTTTATACAACAATAAATGCTGCAAATCTTGTGCTTAAGCATACTCCCGATATCTCTTTTGCAGATGAAAATACGAAAAATAAAGTTTTGGCGAATGCTTATTATGTACGTGCTTTCTGTTATTATTGGATTGGGCGTATTTGGGGAGATGCACCGATTTTGCTGGAAGGATTTGAGTCCGACAAGCAAGAAGGATTATTCCCAACCCGTGATCCGGCAGATGCTGTGTTTAAACAAGTCGAAGATGATATTAATTCGGCTATAAGTATAATGCCGGCATCAGTCAATGACAGAAACCTTGCATCTCTTGGTTCATTGAATATATTGAAAGCTGATTACAATCTTTGGATGTACAAAGTTCGCAATGGCGGGGATGCTGCTTTGGAAAATGCCGCTTCGGCTGTCAATGCTGTACTAAACAATGCGAATTATTCCCTGGCAGACAATTTTTCATCTGTTTTTGAAAATGAAGAAGGCCCTGAAATCATATTTGCATGGAGCTATATTCAAGACGAATATACAGGAGGATATCCAGCTGACTATTTGGTTCCTTCGCAATATATTTCTCCTGAATATATAGACAATCCGGTAAAAGTGGGTAGTCACCAACAATGGTGCTTCTATACCCAAGAGTACAAGGCTTTATTAAGTGAGAATGAAAATGACCAACGTACCATCGTTAGCTTTGAAACATTCTATGATGACCAAAAGGACGGCATATTCCAATGGATCAATAAATTTGCAGGGAACTGGGTAAATGGAACCCGTATTTTCGATTCTGATGTGGTTGTTTACAGGTTTGCTGATGCCATACTTTTTGATGCGGAAATTAAAAATGCCAGAAACGATCGTGCCGGCGCCATAGCGGCATTAAATAAAATTGCCAAACGGGCATATAGTGAAGATAATTTCTATGCTCTCACACTTTCAAAAGAAGAAATTGATGAGGCAATCCTGACTGAACGTCTGAAAGAATTTCCGGCAGAAGGAAAACTTTGGTGGGATTATCTTCGTTTTAATGTGGCATTCAAAAGGAATCCATATCTGAAAGGGCGTGAAAATGAATTGAATGTATTGTTGTGGCCGGTATCTTCTGCTTCTATAAACAGAAATCCGAATATTACACAAACACCCGGTTATGACAAATAGTCTAAAGCAAAACATTCATGGATCATGATCATTTATATTTCCGGCAAGTATCATGCAACTGTCCGCCTATGGGCAGACAGTTGCATGGTTCGGGCCGAACCCTGGCAAAGAATCGTGCTATTATCTGGAAATGCGCCTTATGCCTGTTCATACCCTTTGTCGCTATAGGCAAAAACAATAAAAATGTATTATTTATAGCTATTGATGATTTACGTCCTACATTAGGATGTTATGGAGATACGATAGCAATAACTCCTAATATAGATGCGTGTGCAAAGAAGGGGGTTCTATATAAAAATGCATATTGCCAGCAGGCACTTAGCGGGCCTTCACGTGCTTCCTTGCTAACGGGGATGTATCCGGACAGAATTGGCGTAACAGACCTTCGAACGCATTTTCGGGAAAAATGTCCGGATATAATCACTTTACCGCAATTCTTTAAAAACAATGGCTATAATGCTGTCGGAATAGGTAAAATATTCCATGCAAGCCCACGGACGCAAGATACGGTTTCCTGGTCGGCTCCCCCTATATATAATTTGTCTGATAAGAAAGAAGAATACTTGCTCCTATCAAACCAGACAGGACGAAAAGCTATTGCAGTTGAGGTGGTTGACATGGAAGAAAACAAATTTATTGACGGAAAAGTCACAAAAGAGGCATTGGGGAAAATCAAAGAATTTGGCAAGACAGGTGAATCTTTTTTCCTGGCTGTAGGGTATATCAAACCTCATTTGCCTTTCAGCATGCCAAAGAAATACTGGGATTTATATGCCGGTACAGACTTCAAGCCTTTGCCAACCGGGAAAAACAATTTGTCTGGCATACCGGAAATAGCATTTCATAATTCAGAAGAATTAAGAGGCTATACGGATATTAATAACGGAGAGATAAACGAAAACAAAGCTAAAGAACTTCTCCGGGGCTACTATGCCTGTGCAAGCTTTATAGATGCGCAAATCGGACAATTGATGAACGAATTGAAAGCGGTGGGTTTAGACAAGAATACCATTATCGTCATTTGGGGAGACCATGGGTTTCATTTGGGAGAGCAAGACCTGTGGTGCAAATCTACAAACTTTGAAGTAGCCTGTAAAGTCCCATTGTTGATCTATGATCCGGAATGCGAAAAATATAGCCGGGATATTGACAACTGTGTCGAATCAGTAGATGTTTACCCAACGCTTCTGGATATGTGTGGGTTTAAGCCTTTGTCTTCTTTGCCCGGCCAATCATTGTTGCCTTTAATGACGAAAACGGGAAAAGGAAAAGACTATGCTTTCAGCCAGTTCCCAAGACCTTATAATGCTGTACATACTTCCAATAATCAAACACATATAGGTTATACAGTACGAATAAAGGATTGGAGATATACATTGTGGTACGATATAAAATCCGGGGAAATTACCGACAGAGAGTTATATTATCTGCCCGATGGGAATATCGAACAAAAGAATCTAAGCGGAAATAATTTATATTTCAATAAGGAAGCAGAATTATCTGCTATGATTAAAGAATTCAGAAACCACTTTTAATAGATAAAATAAAATGAAGACGATATTTTTCATGCCGCTTTTAACAATATGCTTTGCTTGTTGTACGGGGCATACAGAGCAACTGAGTGTTATCTGTGAACAACCTGTTTTGCCTGTCTTGACAATGAAGGACACAAATCCAGTGTTGAAAACAATATTGGTTCGTAATAGTTCTATTGATTATTCTTTGAAAGAAATAACGCTTTCATTAGAAGGAACAACCGATTTAAGTGATATCGAAAGTGTAGGCCTGTATCAGGCAGATGAGAACGGGATGTTGGACAATGACAAACCGATCGGAAGGGGATTGCCTCCTGCCGGGAAGTTGGTTTTCAAGAACGATTTTCCAGTCAATACAGACTCACTTATATACTGGGTTTCCATAAAGTTAAAAGAAGATATTGATCTTAGCCACTGGGTGAATGCCTCTTGCAAAGAGATTGTAACCAGTTTGGGGAAAGTTGACCTGTCACTTGTTCCGGTGTCTCCGGGTTTGCGAGTGGGAGTGGCTGTCAGGCAACATAATCAGGATGGGGTACATACTTCGCGGATACCCGGATTGGCAACTTCTAAAAAAGGGACACTTTTAGCCATATATGATGCACGGTGGGAGATGGCAAGAGATTTGCAGGGAGATATTGACATTGCCCTCAATAGAAGTGAAGACGGAGGGCGTACCTGGCAACCGGTCCAAATCGTACTTGACAGGAAAGAATGGGGTGGTTTGCCTGAAAAATTCAATGGTGTAAGCGATGCTTGTATTTTGGTGGATGAAAAATCCGGGGATATTTATATAGCAGGCCTGTGGATGTATGGCGTTTTAGATGAGGAAACGGGGAAATGGCTTCCGGGTATGACAAAAGACAGTACATACTGGATACATCAATGGCGCGCTAAAGGATCGCAACCGGGATTTGATGTAAAGGAAACATCCCAGTTTCTGATCTCAAAAAGTACAGATGACGGACTGACCTGGAGTGAACCGGTCAATATTACAAAACAAACGAAGAAAAGGGAATGGTGGTTGTATGCTCCCGCACCAGGACATGGTATTACGCTATCCGACGGCACGTTGCTTTTCCCTACACAAGGGCGAGATGAAGCCGGTATGTCTTTTTCTAACATAACATACAGTAAAGATGGAGGGGAAACATGGATCGCCAGCAATCCGGCTTATAAAAATACGACGGAATGTATGGCTGTGCAACTTTCGGATGGTTCCATCATGTTGAATATGCGTGACAATCGGAATCGCGGTAATACAGAAGTGAATGGCCGTTCGATTGCTACAACCGCTGATTTGGGAGAAACCTGGACAGAGCATCCGACATCTCGAAAAGCGCTTATTGAGCCGACTTGTATGGCAAGCATACATAAGCATCTGTTCAATCGTGAGGACAAAGAACAATCGATCCTGTTGTTTGTCAATCCCGAATCGTACTCAATGCGTAATCATATCACGCTGAAAGTAAGTTTTGATGACGGAAATAGTTGGCCTGTGGAAAAACGGATATTGCTTGATGAATATAGCGGAAGAGGCTATTCCTGCATTACATCCATTGATGAAAACAGGATAGGAATCCTTTATGAAAGCAGCCAGGCGGATATAATATTCCAGCAGGTATTATTGGATGAATTGGTAAAATAAGAACATCGAATGAAAAACACGAAAATATATCCTTGGGTAGTCGTAGGGTTGTTGTGGGTGGTGGCGTTGTTGAATTATCTTGACCGTCAGATGCTTTCTACTATGAAAGATGCGATGAGGGTGGATATTGTTGAGTTGGAGTCTGCTGCAAACTTTGGGCGTTTGATGGCTATCTTTTTATGGATATATGGTTTCATGAGTCCTGTTGCAGGAATGATAGGCGACCGGATGAACCGCAAATGGCTGATTGTGGCAAGTTTGTTTGTCTGGTCGTTTGTGACGCTTATGATGGGATATTGCACCACGTTCAATCAGATTTACGTGCTAAGGGCGATCATGGGGGTAAGCGAAGCGATCTATATTCCTGTCGCTTTGGCTTTGATAGCGGATTACCATGAAGGGAAAACCCGTTCCCTGGCGATAGGGATTCACATGACGGGGCTATATGTAGGGCAGGCGTTAGGTGGATTCGGAGCAATGATAGCAGGTACATATTCATGGGAAACGACATTCCATACATTTGGGTTGACAGGTGTAGTGTATAGCATAGTCTTGTTGTTGTTCCTGCATGAGAAAAAAGGACGTAATACGCCTCCCGCCGCTATGCAATCCGGCATACGGAAAGAAAACCAGTTTAAGATAGCCTTGAGAGGCCTGGCGGTAGTAGTTTCCAATATATCGTTCTGGATCATCTTGTTTTATTTCGCTACCCCAAGCCTTCCGGGATGGGCTGCGAAGAACTGGTTGCCAACATTGTTCTCGGAGAATTTAGGGATAGAAATGACGCAGGCGGGGCCATTGTCAACCATCACGATAGCGGCATCTTCTTTTGCAGGCGTTATTTTCGGAGGGTTATTGTCCGACAGATGGATATTGCGCAACATTCGCGGACGCGTTTATACCGGTGCGATCGGCTTGTCGTTGACTATTCCGGCCTTGTTGCTCTTAGGGTTTGGCAATAGCCTGCCTGCCATCATCTTGGGCGGAATCTGTTTCGGCATAGGTTTCGGCATATTTGATACAAATAATATGCCTATTTTATGTCAGTTCATATCGTCACGCTACCGGTCTACGGCTTATGGCATCATGAACATGACAGGCGTCTTTTCGGGAGCCGCCATCACAAATTTTCTGGGTAAATCGATGGATGGCGGTACGTTAGGCCGGGATTTCGCCTTATTGGCCGGAGTCGT
>JAISES010000406.1 GCA_031263965.1 Prevotella sp.
CCGATTTTTCTATTCCGGTAACGATCCATTTTTTCATCTTCATTTTATTCAGAAAATAGCCCGTACCGGAACCTATATCGAGCAGCATCCCCGCCTTCTTAGGAGCATATTGTATTACAGTCTTAGCCTTCGATCTCAACGCTATTTTCCGCACCCAGTGATACAGAATATTAATTATACCCTTATGTGTATCGGAATGTGAAACATATGCCGGCGCTTCATAATATTTTCCAATTTCGTCTTCGGAAGGGAAATCCTGCGTCAGGGCAAAGCCGCATTTGCGACACCGGTAAACAGCAAAAACTTCCTGTGTGGTAAGGTAATCCTTACACGACAGACAGGGAAGTAACCCGGAATTTCCGCAAACGGGGCATATATTGGTATGTATCGCTTTCATATGATAATAATTTTGATTTTAGTTGCCATATGGAACCCTCATGATTTTTATTATCATGGACTTTGGTGATTTGACAAAAATCATGCTTCGTTTCATTTTCAATGTTTAAATTGGGTACGGTCTACTTCATCAAAACTCTTGATTATCTGGCAATCTTTCCAGCCGCTATAATCATCGTCGTTACTATTAACAACTATGATCTTGCCCGCCCGTGCATTTTTTGCAGCCTGTAATCCGGCAACGGCATCTTCGAAAACAATTACTTCTTCCGGTTTTTTACCTATAATTTCCATTGCCAGTTGGTATATCTGCGGATCGGGTTTTCCCTTTATCTTTCCATTGTTGTATATCACTTTGTCGTACTCGAACCACTCTGTCAGCGGAAGGTATTCGAAATAAAAGTCAAGGTTTTCTTTTCCCGACGCGGTTGCTATTGTAAAAGGAATATTATTGTTTTTCAGAAAATCCAGAAAATCCGGCACACCCGGAGCCAGTTGCATATCCGTTTCGAGACATAGTTCCTGATAAAGGCTTTCTTTTTCCATTATATAATCGCTTATCTGCGATCCGGTCAAAGCGCCGTTGAATAAAGAACGCAAAAGATCGCTGTTATTTTTTCCATGCATCCACCTGAATTTATCGTCATCCGAAAGAAACAGACCATGGCGTGCCAGGAATATATCCCATGCCCGGTTGTGCAAACCCGTGTCCCAAAACAATGTTCCGTTAAAATCGAAAACAACTCCCGAAAAATGCATTCCGTATCTTATTAATCCAGGTACAAAGGTACGAAATACTTAGATATATAGATATTTGAAAAGATATCTATTAGTTTCTTAAAAAGCTTTCAGAAGAAATAAATAAAATTCAGCTTACACGACCTGTTTCGCAAAGGGAACTCGTCTTTCACCACATTTATCAATCCGTGATGATAATTAAGGGCAAACTGCATATTCTTGTATTCTATACCGGCCAATACAGATCCTCCGAAATCGAAAACCTTATAATCGGCTTCCTCTGCATCTAAAACTCTTTCTTCGGGTAAGGAATAAGATCCCTCATTTATTCCGTAATGATTACTCCGGCTGGAGAACCATGTCGACATATCGAATCCTATATACGGACCCCCGCCCAGAACAAACCGGTAATTGTCATTAACAGGAATTTTTGTTCCCAGATTTACGGATATATTATTATAAAATATCCGGATCCGCTTCATCTGTCCCATATCTCCTACATAAGCATTGTTCAACTTCGTATTCAGGTACGAAACGGTAAGATCGCCCTGGATCATCAGCCTGTCGCGCATACCTTGCACCACTATACCCAAATCCCATGCGGGAAATATACCTGAAGTATATGGAGACTCGGTCATAAAACTGCTGCCGGGAATTATAGACGCTTCTTCATATCGGTCCATCCCACTGAACTTCGAAAATCCGAACGATGCCTTGAACCCAAATGCAACGTAATTCTCTTGTGCCGGCATATAAAACGGCAATAGCAAAAGAAGTGAAAAGATTATAATTTTTCTCATAATGTATATAATTAAAGTTCATTTATCCAAGACAGTTCCTGCGCGCAATCGCAGATTGCTTGCGTTCCTTTTGGCCAAAGCTCCAAAAGGAACCAAAAGTACTTTGAGCGCCCGCTTTACCGTGCGACCCGTTGCAGGCTCAAAGGCTAAACGGGATGAACTCGCATCTGCGATGCTCAGACAGGCATCCCGTTTTACGCCTTTTTCTCCTGACGGGTGCCCCGCACATAAAGCATACGGCGCAAGGCTGGCGCACAACAAGTATATCGCTTTTGTTGTTCTTGTCATGCGCCAGCTTGACGGCCTTAGCGGATAGACGGGGTACCCACACAGCGAAGCAGGCGTTAAAAACAAAATTCTGTCTGAGCATCGAAGATGCGAGTTTATTTTGTTTAGCCGGCAAGCTGATTGTGGGTCGGCTATCCGGTACAGCCTTGACTTTTTGTAACTTTTTGGTCAAGCAAAAAGTTAAGAACCAGGAATCGCAGATTCCGCATAAAAAAAATGAACTAATCATATTTAAGTTGTATACTAAAGATGATACAAAGTTATAAGACATTTTAGAGATAAAATATCTATATCGGGGACAGTATTTTTAGCTATTATCAAAGATTCAGGATGAAAGAGGCTGCCCG
>JAISES010000410.1 GCA_031263965.1 Prevotella sp.
AGATATTTCGGTAGAAAGCATATTGAATGAAGGCAGTATTTTTACTATTACGCTTAAACAGGGAACATCCCATTTTTCGGAGGAAGAACTTAAGCATAATGATATAAATACGGACGTAAAGGCTATACATAATCCTGTTTATGAGGGAGAAGATAGCGAACTGGTCGAGGAAAGCATCACGATAGACGGGGAAAAGCCTGTAGTGTTGCTGGCAGATGATAACGAATCATTGTTAGAAATGCTTACAGACTCATTTTCTCCATATTATAATGTATATACGGCAATAAACGGTAAAGAGGGGCTGGATATGGTATATAAGATACAACCGGACTTGGTTATAAGCGATATAATGATGCCGGAAGTTTCAGGAAAAGAACTGTGCTACAAAATGAAAAATAATGTTGATACGGCACATATTCCGATTGTACTTCTGACAGCTCAAACTTCCGACAGCCAGATTATTGATGGATATATGTTTGGCGCGGATGCCTATATTACAAAGCCATTCAATATAAAAATGCTGATTACGCGTTGTAATAACCTGATAAAAAACCGGCTGATCCTTTATAAGAAATTTGCTAACCAGGAAGAAAATGTAATACCATTCGATGCCGTTACAGAACAGGATAAAATACTGATAGACAGAGCTGTGAATGTTATCAGGGAAAACTTTAATAATCCTGAGTTCGATATGAACAAATTAGCGATAGAATTAGGCATGGGACGGAGTAAGCTATATATGAGAATAAAAGAAATCACAGGCTTTACTCCAAATGAGCTGACTCTTAATCTTAAGTTGCAAGAGGCTGCCGGTATGTTGGACAATAAACGTCATATGAATATTTCAGAGATTGCATTCGAACTTGGTTTTTCGTCTACAAAATACTTTACGAAATGTTTTAAAACCTTCTATGCCATGGTGCCTCAGGATTGGAGAAAGAGGAATAAACCAAAAGAATAAACAAAAGATAAAAAGATAATTATTACTGTAATGACTTAAAAAAGAAAAGGTTGTCATCCCGACAACCAATCTTCATTGTTAACCTTAAATCTAATACCATGAAAAACACAGTGCAAAGATAAGATATTTTTTATGTTATAAAACATGTTTTGCCATTTTTCTTCGATGGATTAACATCATTTAATAGAATATCGCCTAAAAATAAAATAGGCATCCTCTAAAGAATGCCTATTCGTTATATAATCAGCACAAATTACATCATGCCGCCCATACCGCCGCCCATTGGAGGCATTGGCGCAGGGTTTTCTTCTTTCTTATCTGCAATGATGCATTCTGTAGTCAGGAACATACCGGCAATAGACGCAGCGTTCTCAAGAGCTACACGAACAACCTTGGCCGGATCAATAACACCTGATGCATTCAGGTTTTCGTAAACATCTGTACGTGCATTATAGCCAAAATCTTCTTTTCCGTCACGCACTTTCTGAACTACTACTGCACCTTCTTTTCCGCAATTAGCTACAATCTGGCGAAGAGGTTCTTCGATAGCGCGTTTCACGATTTCGATACCTGTAGTTTCATCTTCATTCTCACCCTTCAGGTTTTCAAGAACGCTGATAGCGCGAATATACGCTACACCTCCTCCTGGAACCGTACCTTCTTCGATAGCAGCACGGGTAGCAGAAAGAGCATCATCCACACGGTCTTTCTTTTCTTTCATTTCCACTTCGGATGGAGCTCCTACATAAAGAACAGCTACGCCGCCTGCCAATTTAGCAAGACGTTCCTGTAGTTTTTCTTTATCGTAGTCAGACGTGGTCTTTTCCATTTGAGTCCTGATTTGACCAACACGTGCAGCAATAGCATCTTTAGCGCCGGCGCCGTTTACAATAGTCGTGTTATCTTTATTGATCGTTACTTTGTCTGCTGTTCCAAGCATGTCGATAGTCGCAGCTTCAAGTTTAAGGCCTCTTTCTTCTGAAATTACCGTACCGCCTGTAAGGATCGCGATATCTTCCAGCATTTCTTTACGGCGATCACCGAACCCTGGAGCTTTAACGGCAGCAATTTTAAGACCTGCGCGAAGACGGTTAACCACAAGTGTAGTCAACGCTTCCGAATCGATATCTTCTGCAATGATAAGCAGTGAGCGTCCCGATTTAAGAGCAGATTCCAGAATTGGAAGAATATCTTTCAATACAGATATTTTTTTATCGTGAATCAAGATATATGGATTTTCCAGATCGGCTTCCATTTTTTCCGTATCAGTTACAAAATATGGAGAGATATACCCCCTGTCGAATTGCATGCCTTCTACTACATCTACGTAAGTATCAGTGCCTTTTGCTTCCTCAACGGTAATAACGCCTTCTTTTTTTACTTTACCCATAGCCTCGGCAATCAGCTTACCGATAGTTTCATCTCCATTTGCAGATATTTTAGCTACATGCTCTATCTTTTGCAAATCGTCGCCAACAGCTATAGACTGGGATTTGATATTTTCCACAACTTTAACCACAGCCTTATCGATACCGCGTTTCAAATCCATTGGGTTTGCTCCGGCTGTAACGTTTTTAAGACCTACGCTAACGATAGACTGAGCCAATACAGTAGCGGTAGTTGTACCGTCACCGGCATCGTCATTTGTTTTAGAAGCTACTTCTTTTACAAGCTGAGCCCCCATGTTTTGGAAAGCTTCTTCCAGTTCTATTTCTTTAGCTACGGTCACACCGTCTTTAGTTATATGAGGTGCGCCGAATTTCTTTTCGATGATCACATTACGACCTTTTGGTCCAAGTGTTACCTTCACTGCATTAGTTAATGCATCGACTCCTTTTTTTAGCTCATCGCGAGCATCTATATTAAATTTAATCTCTTTTGCCATTGTTCTGTTTAGCTTTTAGCTAATAGCCTTTAGCCATTAGCGTTTGTTGAATATTGTTTTTTCTAACTCTTTAATTTGCTTGTATCTAAAATTAGATAATTGCAAGGATATCAGACTGACGCATGATCAGATAAACCTCACCCTCAAGTTCGATTTCCGTTCCTGCATATTTACCGTAAAGAACCTGATCTTTCGGTTTTACGACCATTTCCTCATCTTTTGTTCCATTACCTACTGCAATAACTTCACCTTTCAACGGTTTCTCTTTAGCCGTATCCGGAATAATAATTCCTCCTACACTTTTTTCTTCAGCAGCGGCAGGCTTAATAAGCACCCTGTCTGCCAGTGGTTTAATACTCATGATTCTTAAATTTTTAAAATTGTTATATTATAATTTTGACATATTCTACTCAAGAATATGCGAAATGTGTGCCAAAAATGGTTTCTGCAGTTTTGACAGCGTACAAATCATCCCATGCTGACAAGTAGTCATTTTTGACACTAAAGAAATTTCAGATTCCTTTTTGTCATGTTGAATTGGCTAATGCCGAACGCTGTTTCTTCAGAATCGGGGAAGCCAATGACATAGAAATTTAAACAGTTTCTATATAGTTTACAATAAATAATTTCACAAACAACAATTGTATTTTGTTGATATACAAAATCTTGAAATCTTGAAATGTGAATTGAAAATCGGCGTTAGCCAAATCTTGAAATAGAATTTATATAAGAAGTAGATGTAGGGGGCAAACTTAGATAATAAAGAAAGGAATATTACATAAAAAAGAAAAGGTTGTCATCCCGACAACCAATCTTCATTGTTAACCTTAAATCTAATACTATGAAAAACACACTACAAAGATAGTGGGTGTTGTAATATATTCCAAACTATTCAGTGTCAAATTTTGACGGTTTAAATTTGTTTAACGGTGTGCCCTTAATCGCCAACAAATTTGTTAAATATTCTTGCGTATTATAAACAAATAAAAAAGGCGAAACCGTCAGTATTCACATTCCCGTCTGACATTTACCCTCGTCTTATTTGTTGACGATCTTCATAGTATCTGATGCAATCATATATTCTTCGTCGGTAGGTACTACCATCACAGTAACCGTGGAGTCGGGAGTGCTAATGATAGCTTCATCTCCATGTATCTCCAGATTTTTAGCTGTGTCGATCTTAATGCCCATAAATCCGAGATCTTTGCACACCTGTTCTCTTACAATGTCTACATTTTCCCCGATACCTCCGGTAAACATGAGGATATCTACGCCGCCTAAAGCGGCAGCATATGCTCCTATATACTTTTTAATACGATAAATGAATATATCCAAAGCCAATTTAGCTCTCTCGTTTCCTGCAGCTATTGCAGCACGCAGTTCACGCATGTCGGACGATACTCCCGAAACCCCCAGTAACCCACTATGCTTGTTAACTAAAGTGGATATGGCTTGTGTGCCGATATTCTCTTTTTCCATGATGTATGAAACGATGCCGGCGTCAACATCACCCGAACGGGTTCCCATCAGCAAGCCTTCTACCGGAGTCATACCCATAGATGTATCGATGGATTTTCCGCCTTTTATGGCGGCTAATGAGCCCCCATTACCTATATGGGCTGTAATGATGCGTTGTTTCTCGTATGGTACTCCCAACAATTCGCAGCCTTTGCGGGATACGTAACGATGGCTTGTTCCATGAAATCCGTATCTGCGGATACCGTATTTTTCGTATAAAGAATATGGAAGTCCGTACATATATGCCTCAGGCGGCATAGTCTGATGGAATGCCGTATCGAATACTCCTACCTGGGGAATATCGCCCATCAACTCCTTTACCGCATATATACCTGCCAGGTTGGGCGGATTGTGCAGAGGTGCAAGGTCGATACATTCCTCCATTTTTGTTATTACTTCATCGGTGATGAGTACGCTACTGTTGAATTCTTCACCTCCATGCACAACACGGTGTCCAACGGCGTCTAATTCGTCAAGCGACCCGATACACCCGTATTTCGGGCTTGTCAATACTCCCAGTATATATTCAATACCTGCATGATGCTCCAGAATTTCTCCTTCGAGTACGACTTTGTCGCCATCAGGAAGCGGGAATTTAAGGAAAGAACCTTTGAGGCCTATTTTCTCGACACCCCCCTGCGCCAGTACTTCCTTGCTTTCCATATCGAAAAGCTTATATTTGATAGATGAACTTCCACAGTTCAGTACTAATATTTTCATGTTGTTAAATTAAATCGTTAGGGCCAATTCTTTTTCCGGCCTCATTATATACATAGAATCCCCTGCCTTCGGATAATCCGAGCTGTTTAGAGCGATATAGTTTCAGTAATACCGGAGTTGCCTTGTACTTTTTGTCGCCATATTCGTTAAACATGTCTTCCATCAGCATAACCAGCTTTTCGATACCTATAATATCGGCCATCTCGAAAATACCGTAGCGTTGTCCGTAGATAATGGTAAACTCCTTGTCTATATCTTCTATAGTCGCTATGTTTTCCATCCATATCTGACATGCTTCGTTAAGCATGATAATCATCAAACGGAAGCTGACAAGTCCACTGCTTTCGTGTACCAGTATAGCTGTATGTTTGATCATTTTGGCAAAATGGAAAATCTTATTGATCGCCTCTTTTGATGTAAATGTTCCGCTTACGACTTCCAGCAAACGGGCGTCGGTGTGTGAAACAGGGAAGTGAAGGCAAATGCAGCGTTCTTTATATTTCAGGTCTGCGGCCAGTTCGCTTATGATTACTGTTGTTGCATTGGTGGCGATGATAGCATCGGGTGCCAGCACCTGTTCCAGGTTGCGGAAAACTTCTTTACGGAGTTCTATGCTGCGCTCGCCGGTCATGTCGTAACGGATACATTCTATTACGAAGTCGCAGTTTTTCAGGTCTTCATAGTCGAGAGTCCCTTTTATACGACCCATTGTAGCCCGTTTTTCACCCTGAGTCAGGCCCCAGTTTTCGATTTTTGTATCCAGCCTGTTTTCTATATCGTTCAGGGCAATTTGTATCCTCTCTTCCGATACTTCTACGAATACTACTTCAATGCCTGAAAGGGCAGTCAGGCTAACGATATGACGCCCGTCGCGTCCGCATCCGACAACGCCTATTTTAGAAAAGAGGGATCTTTTCTTGTGCTTTGTGCTTAACCCATATTCTTCAATAGGTTCAATGATTTCTGCCATATATATTTTAGTAAAAAATGAAGAATGAAAAATGAAAAACAACTCGTTTACCCGAATCTTGTTTATTCATAATTCATAATTAGTTAATTTTTTTTGCGGCAATTGCCTGATTGGCAGCGATAGCCACCATATTATAAATGTCGCTTACCGAGCATCCGCGGGAAAGATCGTTTACCGGTGCAGCCATTCCTTGCAGTATCGGGCCCACGGCTTCAGCTCCGCCAAGGCGCTGTACCAGTTTGTAGGCTATATTTCCTACCTCCAGCGAAGGGAATACGAGGACGTTTGCTTTTCCTGCAACTTTACTATCCGGAGCCTTTTGTTTTCCTACCGATGGAACGAGGGCGGCATCGGCTTGCAATTCCCCGTCAATATTTAGTGACGGGTCTATTCTTTGAGCCAATTGTGTAGCTTCTATCACTTTATCTACCAT
>JAISES010000411.1 GCA_031263965.1 Prevotella sp.
AATGTGCAGAGTTCATTACTTTTTATTGCTACGGGATTTGTGGCTTTAGTCGCTATGGTTGCATCCCTGATATTTCCCGAACGCTCACTTTTTGGTATTATCGTTTTGTTTCTTATACCAATTGGAATTATATATGCCAATATTGATTTCTCCCAGGCGTATTTCAGGTATCTTAATACAGGTGTAATGATTATATTTCTCTTGCTGTTTCTGAATGGCTATTATAAGGCAACCAGCGATTTATGCGGGGTAAATACTGTATTCGCAGAGCGGGAGTTATATATCGCAGAGCAGAAGAACAAAGGCATAGACTCTGTTGTTTTTACAAAGGCGATGCCTGCAATTAATGAGAAAAAATATTTTATCTGGGATCTGACCGGTGATCCGAATGGTTGGACAAATAAAGCATATGCCCGTTTTTACGGGCTTAAATCCGTAAATTTGGTTGTAAATAAAAAAGAAGAGAATTAATGGAGTTTTTCGATCTCTTGTCATATACTTTTTTCCGGAATGCATTGCTTGGCAGCCTTTTTGCCTGTATCGCATGCGGAATTATCGGGTCTTATGTTGTAGTCCGCAGATTGGTTTTTATCAGTGGAGGGATTACTCATGCTTCATTGGGTGGCATTGGTATGGGATTCTATTTCGGTTGGAATCCGATTTTATCTGCGATGATTTTTTCTATCCTGTCGGCTTTTGGTATCGAATGGCTATCATCCAGGCAAGGGGTGCGCGAGGATTCTGCAATCGGTTCTTTCTGGTCGCTGGGCATGGCTGTGGGTATAATATTTATATATCTCAAGCCGGGATTCGCTCCTGATTTATCCGACTATCTATTTGGAAATATCCTGACTATAACGATTCCCGATATTGTATATCTGGCTATTCTATCTTTGGTTTTGATTATTGTTTTTGCACTATTCGGACGACAAATACTATTCGCTGCTTTTGATCCTGATTTTGCAAAGACCCGCAATCTTCCCGTCAACCTGATTAAATATGCAATGATGATGGGAATTGCCGTCACTATTGTTTTGTCTATCCGCCTTGTCGGGATTGTATTATTGATGTCGATACTTACAGTACCTCAAATGACGGCTAACCTGTTCACATCCAATTTTGTAAAGATGATCCTTCTGTCTGTCGCGATCGGCTTCTCCGGCTGTATTGCAGGATTGTTCCTATCAGCTATTTTAGATGTTCCGTCAGGAGTGTTCATTATTTTTACCCAGATAGTGGTCTTTCTGTTATCAAGATGGGGAGTACGGTTAGCACAGAAAAGACGAGCTTATAGTTAAAAAACTGCTCACTGCCACTGTTGACTGTTCACTGCTAACTGTTCACTGCTTTAGCCTTTCCCTATCACATCTTTTAGCGAGATGTTTTTTACGCTTGATTTTCTGAACAATAACGCACCGATGCAAATACCAATGGCCAATGTGAAAAGCAGCGACATGGTAAGCATCAGGTTATGCGACATTTCTATCAGTATACGGGGATTTTCTTCTACTGTCGGCAGGTCTGTGATCTTTATTCCGGCAAGCATTGTTTTGTAGGCAAACATGCCCGGTATCATAGTAATGCAGGCAGGCATGGTGAATACAACAGGCGGACTATCTACTTTATGTGCGGCATATATTCCTGCCAACCCAATTAATACCGATCCGGCAAGAGTGGCGGTTATCAGTCCGAAGTCGAGCTGAATCAAAATAAAACGGATGCAATGCCCCATTCCTCCCAGCAATCCGGCAACCCAGAGGAGACGTTTCGGCGAGCCAAACAAGATAGCCCAGCATAAGCCTACGACAAAAGCTATCCCGAAATCGCGCGCTATGTTTAATAATGTAAGTTCTTCCATATTTATTTTGAAATAAGATAGATAAGTAACAAAAGTGACGATTTTCTATTTACTTTTCCGATACTCTGAAGAACTTCTTTATTTTTTGTTATTGCCCTGCGCTTTTCCGGCTTTGAGTTTCGTTCTCACCCATCCAATCACGCCGAACACCAGGCATAAGACCACAAGCACATACATGATCCGGGATGCGTAAAAATCGCCTCCTTTTCTGAAGTTCACATCAGACCGGTCTATTTTTTTTTCGAAAAGGAGTTCGCCGTTCACTGTCAGTTTGAAGACTTCTACCTCCCGGTTGTCCTGTTTCATGAACCGTTTCAGTTTCTTAAAGATATTTCCGCTTTGCATCTCCTCCAATTCGGGAGTGTAAACTTTTGCTTCGATATTGTCTCCGGACGAAATCTCATCTGTAAATTCATTTACTCCGTTGACTATCACCGGCAAACTGAGATTAAAATCTTCACCTTCCGGTTTTATAAAATTGTAACGATTTATTACGCGGCCATGTTCGAGTATCTGCCTTTCCATAACCTCTTCTACAACCCATTTTTGGGTAGTATAATCTTTTTCTGTACGTTGATGGCCGGTATCTTCATCGAATACGCCTGAAAATAAAAGAACAGGAATCAGTATCAGAGTGAATATGCATATAACATAAATAATGATTCGCCGTTTCGGAGGTAGTTTCCTGAACGAATTGATAAAATCAGTGTCGTTTCTTTTTTCCATAGAATTTTTATTTCAATTTATTATTGTGTTGTTTATTGTGTTGCGTATCTAACTGTAAATCACATCCACAATCCGCTTCATATCCTCTTCGTCATACCTGTGGTCGCAAGGTAAGGGCAGGAGATAGTTTACTATTTTATATTCAGCCGAATCCTTTTCAACCAGATCCAATGTTGCTTTCCAATAAGTAGAGATATAAATCTTATTTTTTATCAGTTTTTTTCTCAGCTCCGGATTTTCCGAATAGAACATATAGCTAAGCGGACAGGTACCGGCCGGAAAATCATCATATTCAAATTGATTATCTTTTCCCAAAACGGAATGCAGGTATCTGAAATTCTTTATCTGCCTCTCTTTCAGGTTTTCGTAATCGATATTCCTTAACAGGGCCTCACCCAGATCAGACATCCTTTTGATTGGCTGGTCGATGAGGCTATTGCAATAATTGAGATAGTCCTGATAAGCAGCATTTGCACTTCCATCTTCTATGCGTTTCATCAGGTGTGTCATATGTGGAATCGCCATGTCTTTCTCAAAATCCTCATCAAGCAAGGTATCTGTATATAGATAAGCTCCGTCCGGCAACCCGAAGAATTTACGCGGAGAATATATCGTATCTATTCCCTGAAAAGGTTTTGAGAAAAAGGCGTGTGTATTGTCTACAATTAATTGCTTGCCAAATCGTTTTACCAGACTTTCAACGGTATTGCACTTTATACCGTAAATATCTGAATAGAAAAATACTTCCTCTTTACTTAATTCTTTGCTGAATATGGGATCAATCTTTGAATCCACCGAATAAAACTCATATTCGATTCCCAGTTTCTTCATCGGTTCCCAAATCACTTCCGAATCGAGACAGGGGATATATATTTTTTTATACCTCTTTGCCCTCAATATATATTCGAGACAGTTTCGCGCCGTATTCAGTTGTACAGCCTCTTTATGGTAATGCTCTCCTTTACGGAGTTGAAGCTCAAAAAAACCTCCTATTTCTTTCATATTTAATCGGCCCCACCTAGCCTCCCCAAAGGGGAGGTTAATTCCCCCTTGGGGGTTAGGGGGCTTATTAATTTATAATTTTCCAGCATTTCTTTTATCTTGTCCACCGGATTAAACATCATGACGTCTAAAATAGACAACCAGGGTACAAATTCATTCGCAAACTGCTTATATTCTATCGGGTCAGATGCAACGAAATTTAATTTAATATTTTCTTTCCCGAAATCAGTGACCGAATATAATTCCCTGCCACCTGTTGCATTGTAATATTCTGTCGCTCCTAATGCCTTGCAAATGGCAATCACCTTGTCCTGGCCTTTCAGCGAATGGTCAATATCAACTGTGGACGAAATAATGATCTCTGTTCCAATATGCATATAATCGCATATTTTCACGATGGAATGGTAAACATAACCAAACAGATTATGATCATCATAGTTAATAATCTCTTCTATCAACGGCATCACATCATTGAAATAAGGCGCCTTACGATATGACTCCCTGATCTGGTTCTGTAGTTTTTTTTTGTCAAAACCAACTGATACCGAGCGATCCCGGATATCCAGATAATCCGAATCTTTTTCTACCGGAATGGTAATCAAGGCATCCTTGCCGTTTTGGAGGATGCGGTTGCGATTGATCCAGCCTTTTTTCGTGAATTGTATATTGTCGTATATCACGTATTTATCAACTGCATTCAACAATTGAAAATATCCGATATACGGCAGGAAATAAGGCTGCATTATTCCTAGTTTCATAGTTAAAAATTAGCTGTTAGCTGTTGGTTTTTAGCTTTTAGCCGTTAGCAGCGCGAAGCGAGAAAAAGCTAAAAGCTAATGGCTAACAGCTTTTATTAATTTACATATCTTTTCCACATCGTCAAATTCCAGATTGGCATACATCGGCAGGCATACAATTTCTTTAGATACTTGGGCAGCCATAGGTAAGTTACTCACACCGGCCGACGGTAACCCCCTATAGGTCGGGAAATCGCTGATCAACGGATAAAAATAACGTCGTCCAAAAACGTCATATTCCTGTAATTTGAAATACAGCTCATCGCGTGACATGCCATACTCCGAGGTGTTGATACGTACAGGATAATACGGATAAGTGTGTTCTATGCCTTTGGCTACTTCCATAACAGTGATGCCTTGTATATTTTTCAGGTGAGAATCATATCGTTTAGCCAGTTCGAGACGCTTAGCGATGTAGCTGTCTACATATTTAAGTTGTAAAGAGCCGTACGCCGCCTGTAATTCATTCATCTTGGCATTGATGCCCGGCTCTATAACAGTGGTTTCATCCTTGAATCCGAAGTTCTTAAGCAAGTCGATGCGTTGCTTTGTCTTCTCATCCTGACAAACAATAGCGCCTCCTTCAATCGTATTATAAACCTTCGTTGCATGGAAACTGAGAATCGACAAATCGCCCCAATTCATCACGGATTGTCCATCTTTTTTTACGGCAAAGGCATGCGCGGCATCATAAATCACACGTAATCCGTATACATCAGCTATACGTTGTATTTCCTCCACATCACACGGGTTCCCATATACGTGCACAGGCATAATAGCCGTTGTCTGCGGAGTAATGGCGGCTTCTATCTTCTTAGGATCAATATTATAATATTGATCCTCTATATCTACGAAGACAGGCTTAATATTATTCCACCACAAGGAGTGAGTGGTAGCTACAAAACTAAACGGTGTGGTAATAACTTCTCCTGTAATTCTCAAAGCCTGCAATGCAGTAATCAGGGCCAGCGTTCCGTTCGAAAAAACAGATATATACTTAACACCCAGATATTCTGCCAGTTCTTTTTCGAACTGCACATGAAAAGGGCCGTTGTTTGTCAGCCACTTATTATCCCAGATCTTTTGCAGATAAGGAATAAATTCATCCAGTGGAGGAAGCGCCGGTTGTGTTACGGTTATTATTTTTTTACTCATAGTTTCCTATATATTTTCTTAATAAACGCAGGAGTAGCATCCTTTATTTTCCGGCTGAGCGAATTGTCGCCATAGACAGGAATTTCCAACCTGCGCCTGTGTTTTTTGAATGATTTTGTATATTTATAATTGAAGTATTTATCGTATTCACCGATCAATTTAATGACCCTTATATCAATTGTTTTAGAATCCATCTGCGACCATTGCCCTTTGCCGTGGATGCGGTAAACGGATGTCACCTCTTTCAGGTAAAGCAGCGGACCGAATTGGCCCATATACATACCCAGCATCCAGTCGGCAATTTCCATATCGAATAGCTTAGGGTCTATATTCCGTATCAGCTTTCCCCTGAACATACAGCATGACAGGTTGCCGATCCGGTTTCCCGAAGCCAGTTCCTCAGTCGTAATCAGTTCATAATCCCCGTTGGTTGTCCAGTCAAAGATTTCTTCACGGTTTTGTTCCACAAACAGCCTCACATGCCTGTTGAAACTCATTGAAGATTCCGGCAGTTTTTCCAGATAGTCAATATGGTTTTGCAGGTGATCCGGCTTGTTCCAGTAATCATCGCCCTCCATTATGGCAACATAATCGCCTGTGCAGGCGGCAAAAGCCCGTTGATAGTTCCTTATATAGCCAAGATTGCG
>JAISES010000431.1 GCA_031263965.1 Prevotella sp.
GTACCTGATTTTTTCAGTTCATTCGACCAGTTCCAGTTGAAATTATTCACCAGTTTCGGATATCTGTTCGACAAGATCTCCATCCCATTATTCAAGGCCAGACTGCGTAAGGAGACCAATAAAATAATAATATCGGAAGAGCGTCCGGCTCTTACAGGCCATCTGTCCGGCAGATGGAATTCCCGCATAGGGCAAAATGTGAATCTGTTGGGAGAAGTCGTATTGGGCGACACAGAGGCGAATAACAGGTATCTGCATTATCTGGAAGCGTTGAAAGAACCGGACATTAATTATATATCTATCAAGCTGTCGGGGATATATGCCCAAATACATTCTTTGAGCTATGAACAAAACAAGAAAGAACTATGTGAACTGGTCGCGTCTGTATACAGGCAGGCGATGAAATATACCTATACCGATCAGGACGGGGCAGCAAAGCATAAGTTTGTAAACCTCGACATGGAGGAATACAAGGATATGGAATTAACCCTCGATGTGTTCATTTCAGTTCTGAGCATGCCCGAATTTAAGAATTATACGGCCGGAATCGTAGTACAGGCATATCTGCCCGATGCCGGATACCTGCAAGAACGTTTGCTCAAATTTGCGAAGGAACGTTATGCCGCAGGCGGGGCTCCGTTAAAAATGCGGCTGGTAAAAGGAGCCAACCTGCAAATGGAAAGTATTATATCTTCGCTGAAAGGATGGGCTAATCCGGTTTTGTCTACTAAGGTAGAAGTAGATGCCAATTACCTGCGCATTCTCGATGTAGCTTTAAAACCCGAAAATGCCGAAGCCTTGCATGTGGGAGTAGCATCGCACAACTTCTTTAGCATTGGTTATGCTTACCTGTTGTGCGAAAGAAACGGAGTTTCCGGTTATGTTACGTTCGAAATGCTCGAAGGCATGGCCAATAACCTCCCCCGCGTAATACGAAAGTTGAATAAGCAAATTATACTATATACGCCGGTGGTACGGAAAGAACACTTCCTGAATGCTGTTTCTTATCTGGTTCGCCGTTTGGATGAAAATACAGGAAAAGACAATTTCCTTAGCTATTCGTTCAACTTAAAACTGGATAGCCCGCAATGGAACTTCCTGGCTAATCAGTTTGAAGAAGCCTATAAATTAAAAGACAGCATGAAGCCGGCTCCGCACAGGACTCAGAACAGAAATGAAAAACCAATTCCGGTTAAAGACATAAATATTTTTGAAAATGAACCTGATACTGACCTCGATCTGGAACCAAACCGCCAGTGGGCGCTGGAGTCATTATATAAATGGGGAACTCAGGTAAATGATAAGAATTTCATAATTCCTGTACAAATCGGAGATAAAGAGGTCACTACAGATTACAAGAAAAAATATTACGACCGTAGCCGTAACGATGAAGTATGCTTCTGCGAAGCTAATTTATCGACATTCGATCAGATAAAAGAGATTATTTCCATCGCCGGAGAAGATAAACCGGAATGGAGAAAAACCGATGTCAACAAGCGCAATGAGATACTTCATCTGGTAGCTGATAATCTGAGTGCCAAGCGTGGCGATCTGATCGGGTGCATGGCTGCTATTACGGGCAAAACCTTTACGGAAGGCGATGTAGAGGTATCTGAAGCTATCGACTTCTGCCGCTTCTACCCAATCACGATGAAACACTTTGCCCAACTGGATACAGTTTCGTATGCACCTAAAGGAATTATTTTAGTTATTCCGCCTTGGAATTTCCCTCTGGCAATACCTGTTGGCGGCGTTGCTTCGGCATTAGCAGGAGGAAATACGGTAATCTTGAAACCTGCAACTGTCGCTTTACCGGTTGCATGGGAATTTGCAAAATGCTTCTGGGATGCCGGTGTGCCTAAAGACGCTTTACAGGTTGTTTGTAGTGCAGACCGTTCGTCGCTTAACTACCTGACGTCTCATCCGTCTATCAAACATGTGATACTGACCGGCGGCACCGATACAGCGTTCCGTTTGTTGGAAAATAGCCCCCGCACTCCTTTATCGGCCGAAACCGGAGGCAAAAATGCGATCATCCTTACGGCGAACGGGGATCAGGATCATGCGGTTCTGAATGTTGTAGCATCGGCATTTGGTAATGCCGGACAAAAATGCTCAGCCTGCTCACTTCTGTTGGTTGATAAGAAAACATACAATGATGAAGCTTTCAAGGCAAAATTGAAAGATGCTGTAATCAGCATGCGTACAGGCAGCGTATGGGATACAATGAACATGGTTGGCCCAATGATAACCAATGACAACGACAAGTTGATGCATGCCATTGAAAACCTCGAACCGGGTGAATCATGGCTTGTGGCTCCGGAGTTTCTGGATGATAAAAAATATATTCTCAAACCGTCCGTCAAATGGGGAGTAAAACCAACAAGCTATACTTTCAGGAATGAATTGTTCGCTCCGCTGTTGTCAGTTGTATGCATCGAAGACCTGGAGCAGGGAATTAAATATGCCAACTCATCTGAATATGGGCTTACAGCAGGACTACAAAGCCTGGATGAAGAAGAGCAGGAAATATGGAAAAACCGCATTGAAGCAGGCAACCTGTATATCAACAGGGGAATAACCGGAGCAATTGTAAACCGTCAGCCGTTTGGTGGAATGAAACGTTCTGCTTTCGGAGGAGGCATCAAAGCCGGAGGACCTAATTATGTATCCTGCTTTGTCGAATTTACAGAAAAAGAAGTTCCTGCGGTTAATACCAAGTCTATATTAAGTGATCTATTATCTGATGAAAAAGGTAAAAACCGGTTGAACTATGCACAGGAAAGCTATTCGAAAGCATGGGACGAAGTATTCTCCCGGGAAAAAGATATTAATAACCTGTATGGAGAATCGAACTATTTCCGTTATTTACCGCTTTCCTGCATAGGATTCCGCGTACAAGAGCAAGATAGCCTCGATGATGTGCTATTGGTTTTAAGCGCGTCCAAGGCAGCAAAAGCTCCGGTCACTATAAGCATCTCCGCTTCGGACAGTAAGCTGCAAGCTGTAGAAAAAGCGGTATCTGCACTGGGAGAGTACGTCAGGGTACAGGATGAAGATAAATTCATAGAGGATATGGATAGCCGCTACGAACGCATAAGAGCTTGTTCTACCGGCCTTTCGGATGCAATTTACAAAAAGGCTGCGAAGCTGGGTAAACATATCGCATCTGATAAACCATTGGTAGAAGGACGGCTGGAATTGCTTCACTATCTGAAAGAGCAAAGTATAGCAAACGAATATCACCGCTATGGCAGTATATTTGATGGGAATAAATAACGGATGGTAAATTCAGTAATTAATTCAAGTTGCTATTTATTGAACAATACCGGTCAGTGGTTTGATTATGTTAAAAAATATGTTCTATTCCTCTCGTCATTGCGAGCCGCTTGCGGTGAAGGAATACAGTTGTATCTTTTCGGGCAGTCACAAAGGGCTGCCCCTACCGCTAACCGGCCAATTTCCGGATTGCTTCGCCTTTCAGGCTCGCAATGACGGGAAAGAGAAAGTCAAGATGACTTCAAAAACAATAATTTCTTTTGCCATGAAACGCCTTATTTCATTATCATTTCTATTGTTTCTGTTTGCGAATGTTTGCGCTCAGGAAATCAAAAGTCAAAATACCCTTGCGTTCGATCTGTGCCAGCTCTCTGCAATAGATCAAACTATAAGAACTACGGAATATTTCGATATTTTGAAAAAAGAATGGGCAAAAGCCGATAGTCTGAATTTCAATAAATTTATTGAGTTCGTTAAGGAAAACGGTTTTCCTAACGAAAAACTTGTAGGTGAAGAGAACTGGACTCAAGGCTGTGTGAAAATGGCAGGTTTCATATATTTGGTGCACAATCCGAAAAGAGTAGCGGGAAAATTCTATAACTTATTCAAGGACGAAGTAGACAAAGGTAATTTGAGCCCGACGATGTTCAGTTATGCGCTGGATAGATACTATGTATCGGTCGAAGGTCGCTCTTACTTTGACACGCCATATAAAGTATGGACTACTGCAAATGGAGTTTGCCTGCAAGACAGAGCCAAATCGGATAGCCTCAGAGCAAGTATCGGCTTGGAACCTCTGCCGGAATCAGCATTTATCAATTGCTCCAAGATGGAAATAAGTGACAAGCCGGACTACAATAAACCTTTCAATCTGATTATACCTGACTGATTTATTTCATTTTTACACAAAATATGTTTTACAGCATATTTAAGAATATTTTACATATATAATACGTTAAACATCAAACAATTAAATTGTTTCTGTTGTAAAATGTGTGCGCACACATTGCGCAATCAAAAGAAAGGATTACTTTTGCATATGTGTTCGCACACATAACGAAAAGAACTCTTAATCAGGCATGAATAAAAATCCTAGCATCCGAATTGTAGATATTGCACAAATGGCCGGAGTATCCCCGGGTACGGTAGACAGAGTGCTGCACAACAGAGGGCGGGTATCTCAGGAAAAGAGAGAGAAAGTAGAGAAAATAGTGAAGGAGATCAATTACGAGCCCAATATGGTTGCCCGTTTCCTGGCTTCGAAAAAAAACTACAGATTTGCCGCTATTACCCCGACCTTCTCGTCCGGTGACTACTGGGCTTTGGTTTGCGATGGTATAGACAGAGCTACCAGCGAACTGAAAAAATTTAATATCACCATAGAATATTTTCGTTTCAACCAGTATGACAGAAACTCTTTTTTAAAAGCTGTCGATGAATTCAGGCAAAAAGAATTTGACGGTGTATTGATCGCGACTCTTTTTGGCGAACACATCGTAAACCTGTCCCGCGAGCTGGACGGAAAAGGTATTCCATATATCTACATAGATTCCGGCATATCAGGAGAAAATGATCTTGCTTACTTTGGGGGAGATTCTTTCGGCAGCGGAAATATCGCCGCTAAACTATTGTTGAAAGAAGTGGGACCCGATGCAGATATTTTTTTCGCTCACATACGGTTCAAATATCATGAGATATCTGTACAAATGAAAACACGTGAGCAGGGTTTTATGGATTGTTTAAGCAGAGCTGGTTATTCGGGAAATATCCATCATATAGAAGTTGACCCTGATGATTACGCCCCAAGCCTGAATCAGCTTAAATATATAATCAGTAAAAGTCCGGGCTTAGTAGGAGGAATCGTATTGAACTCGCGTATCTACGAACTGATATCTTTAATGGAAAAACTGGACGAGCCGTTAAGGAAAAAAGTCAGGCTGATAGGTCATGATGCCATAGAGCGTAATGTGAGAGCGTTGAAAAACGAACAGGTATCTTATATCTTGTCGCAGCGTCCCGAATTACAGGGTTACGATGCGATCAAGGCATTAGGGAATTACCTGCTATTCAAGCAGAAGCCTGAAAAAACAAACCACATGCCTATCGACATTCTGATAAAGGAAAATGTAGACTATTACAACAATTACAAATTGTGAGAAAATCTAACCAAAAACATATTCATTAAATGAAAACTAATCTATTTTTCATTGAAGGAAAAGTCGTTGTACTGACAGGCGGCTGTGGAATATTGGGCTCCGACATGTCTCAATACCTGGCAAAGCAGGGAGCGAAAGTCGTTATACTGGACAGAGCGAAAGACAAAGGAGAAGAACTGGCTGCCAAAATCAAATCGGAAGGCGGCGATGCTTTATTTCTGGCAACAGATGTTCTGAATAAAGAAACATTGGAAGATAACAGAAATGAAATTATTAAAGCATACGGAAAAATAGATGTACTGGTAAATGCTGCCGGAGGCAATATGCCGGGCGCAACTATTGCTCCTGACAAAACAATTTTTGATCTGGAAATAGATGCGTTCAAAAAAGTAGTTGACCTGAATCTTTTCGGGACAGTGCTTCCTGCTATGGTATTCGCAAAAGCAATGGTCGATAACGGTGCGGGAAATATAATCAATATAGCATCCGAATCGGCTCTCCGCCCGTTAACCCGCGTTGCCGGTTATGGCGCAGCAAAAGCCGCTGTTGCTAATTTTACAAAATATATGGCCGGTGAACTCGCAATCAAATTCGGAGAAAATTTCAGAGTTAATGCATTGGCTCCGGGTTTCTTTATTACCGATCAGAACAGGGATCTTTTGCTCAATCCGGATGGTTCTTATACCGGCCGTTCGAAAACGATATTGGCACATACGCCTTACGGTCGTTTCGGCGAAGCGGATGAATTGTTAGGATCACTGCACTACTTGATAAGCGATGCGTCCAAATTTGTATCGGGTACTATACTTGTTATAGATGGCGGGTTCGATGCGTTCTCAATATAAAAGCTCCCTACCCCCCAAGGGGGGATAAAGGGTCAATAATTTTAATTTAAAATTTATTCATTATAAAAAATTCCTCCCCTTGGGGAGGGCAGGAGGGGCAAATGATATTAAGTGAACAAACATGGCGCTGGTACGGACCGAATGATCCCGTGGCGCTTTCAGATATAGCTCAGGCAGGAGCGACGGGCATCGTTACAGCTCTTCATCACATCAGAAATGGTGAAGTGTGGACAGTAGAAGAAGTGCAAAAACGCGTGGATATGATCAAAGAGGCCGGCCTTACATGGTCGGTAGTGGAAAGTATTCCTGTGCATGAGCATATCAAGACGCAAGAAGGCAACTATAAGCAATACATTGAGAACTATAAAGAAAGCATCCGCAATCTGGCTAAATGCGGTGTAATGATCGTTACCTACAATTTTATGCCGGTACTGGACTGGACGCGTACCGACCTTGCTTATACAATGCCGGATGGCTCGAAAGCCCTTCGTTTCGAACGCGCCGCTTTCATGGCATTCGAACTGTTTATACTGAAACGTCCGGGAGCAGAAAAAGAATATTCTGCCGGAGATATAGCCAAAGCCAAAGCCCGTTACGAAGAAATGACACAGGCTAACAAAGACCTGCTTGTACGCAATATGATCGCCGGACTTCCGGGAGCGGAAGAAAGCTTCACGCTCGAAGAATTCCAGGCTCAACTTGACCGGTACAACGATATCGATGCCGAAAGATTGAGAAAGAACCTGATCGAATTCGTCAGCGAAATAGCTCCTGTTGCCGATGAGGCAGGAGTGGTGCTTGCCATACATCCCGACGATCCTCCTTATCCGATTCTTGGATTGCCACGTATCCTGAGTACAGAAGCCGATTTCAATAAATTGGTGGAAGCTGTTCCGAACAAATCCAACGGTCTTTGTTTCTGTACGGGATCATTCGGGGTAAGAGCAGATAACGATCTGCCGGATATGATCAAACGTTTGGGCGACAGGGTGAATTTTGTTCACCTGCGTTCTACCCGGCGCGATGCCGAAGGTAATTTCTATGAAGCAAACCATTTGGAAGGTGATGTGGATATGTATGGTGTAATGAAAGGATTCCTCGAAGTACAGCAGAAACGTAATATCTCTATTCCTTTCCGTCCCGACCACGGGCATCAGATGATCGACGACCTGCATAAGAAAACGAACCCGGGATACTCTTGTATCGGACGATTGAGAGGTTTGGCTGAATTGAGGGGGCTTGAACTCGGAATAGCAAAGACATTATATAAATAATAATAAGCTGTTAGCTATTAGCCATTAGCTGTTAGCAGAATAAATACAGACCAGGGCCAAAAAGGCCAAAAGCTTTAAATTATGAAACATTTTTTAGACGAAAACTTCGTATTACAGAACGAAATAGCGCAAGAGTTGTATCACGAACATGCTAAGAGCCTGCCTATTATAGACTATCACTGCCACCTCGATCCGAAACTGATTGCTGAGGATTATAAATTCGACAATCTGGGCGAGATATGGCTCAGAGGCGATCATTACAAGTGGCGTGCTATGCGTACCAATGGCGTGGATGAGCGCTTTTGTACAGGCAAAGACACCTACGATTGGGAAAAGTTTGAAAAATGGGCTGAGACCGTACCGTATACAATGCGCAATCCATTGTATCACTGGACGCATCTTGAGCTGAAAACGGCTTTTGGTGTAACAAAATTATTAAAACCGGAAACTGCAAGAGAGATATTCGACGAATGCACAGCCAAGTTGCGCACTCCCGGATTTTCCGCCCGCGGCTTAATGAAACATTATAATGTAGAGGTTGTTTGCACAACAGACGATCCCATAGATTCCCTGGAATATCATTTAGCGCTCAGGAAAGAAGGTTTTTCCGTAAAAGTATTGCCTACATGGCGCCCCGACAAGGCTATGGCCGCAGAAATACCGGCAGCTTTCCGTGCTTACGTGGAAAAGCTATCGGAGGTATCGGGCGTAGCTATCAGCAAGTTCGCCGATCTTATCGTAGCGCTTCGCAACCGTCACGACTTCTTTGCCGGTGCGGGCTGTAAGTTGTCGGATCATGGAATCGAAGAATTTTACGCAGAAGATTATACTCAAACTGAGATTGACGCTATATTCAATAAAGTATATGGAGGACAGGAATTGTCTCATACGGAGATAATCAAATTCAAATCGGCTATGCTGGTCGAAGGCGCTATCATGGATTGGGAAAAAGGATGGACACAGCAGTTCCATTATGGAGCCATACGCAACAACAATACCCGCCTGTTCAG
>JAISES010000450.1 GCA_031263965.1 Prevotella sp.
ACCCACACAGCGAAGCGGGCGTTAAAAACAAAATTCTGTCTGAGCATCGTTAGATGCAAGTTTATTTTGTTTAGCAAGCAAGCTGGTTGTGGGTCGGCTATCCGGTACAGCCTTGACTTTTTGTAACTTTTTGGTCAAGCAAAAAGTTAAGAATAAGCAATCGCAGATTGCGCATAATAAAAACGAACATATAAATCAGACTATCTTCAGCCACGGATCCGCATGATTTATAAATATTTATAACGGCAACTCAAACTACAAAGAAATGTAAGAGAAGGCTTTTTTATACGAAAAGCATGATTATCTTTGTGACAGGACTAAAATTATTTTATTATGAAAAGACGCAATTTCTTTCGTACTGTATTAGTTGGCGGAGTAGGTATGGTTACAGCGCCGATTATTAAGGCTGCACCTTCTGTAAATCAGTTCCCGACAAAACCAGAAACGAATATAGCTGCTGCTCAGGCAATTCCTCGCACAGCAAATTCCATGCCCGGAAAATTTCCCGGACAGGTAGTAAAAGTGAATCATTCCAATAGCATCGTTGAAGGCAAACCCTCCGAATCGGCAGCGTATGATATGTTGAAAGAAGGAATGCTGAATCTGACAGGTGAAACCGATTTGAAAAAGGCATGGTCTCATTTTGTGAGCGAAGATGACATTATAGGTCTTAAAGTAAATCCGATAGGCGGCAAATTGCTTTCTACTTCTCATGCCGTTACAATCCATTGTAAAACAGTTGGAAGAGGCGGGAATATCCAGAAGTAAAATAGTAATTTGGGACAGGCGCGAAGAACATCTGGATGATGCCGGTTTCACCACAGACAATTACCCCGGAGTTTCTTTTATGGCAACCGAATGCTACGATGAAAATAAAAGTTATATCAATTCCGAAGGCCGGTTTTACAGCGAGGACTGGATCGACAAAGACCACTTTTTCTATGCCGGCGTCGAGGGTGAATATGACGTTTATACAATGCCTTACATGGTGAACGGAGGGAAGAATTCTTACTTTTCGAAGATATGTACCCAAAAGGTAACCAAGATAATAAACGTACCCGTGCTGAAAAATGCGGGGACATCCATTACTGCGTGTATGAAAAATATGGCATTCGGTTCTATATCCAATACCGGACGTTTGCATAAGGCTTTATGGCACGAGACCACTGCTTATGCCTGTGCCTTTCCTCCTTTGCGGGACAAAGTCGTGCTAAATGTACTCGACGGAATTTTAGGTTGCTTCGACGGCGGACCTGCTGCCAATCCCCAGTTTATCTGCCAATATAAAACCTTGCTTTTGGGTTCTGATCCGGTTGCAGTAGACCGCATAGCTTATGATGTCGTTATCGATAAACGAATACAAGAGGGTGTGCAAACAGAAGAACAAATCGCAGGGCGTAAATTTATGGAGATAGCTCAGGAATTACAGCTTGGAGTTTGCGACAGGAATAAAATTAAATTGAACGAAATCAACTTATGAAATATTTCCTGTTCTTGCTCATCCTGCCTGTCACTCTTTTTGCTCAGGATGTAGAAATTAAAAGAGAGAGAATATTTACGGCATCCGGTTTGTATGGTTTCATGAACGGAGGTACTGACCAGTTCCTCGAATATGACGTAAAAGAGCTGATTGTAAGAGACATTGTTTATAAAGGGGAGGATTACACGGTGGAGATATACGAAATGGCCTCTCACGAGGATGCTTTCGGTATTTACTCCATTCACACGTTCAAATGCGAGCGGGCAGATACGTTGAATTGTATCGATTGCCTGTCTCCATACCAGTTGCAAGCAGTTTCGGAGAATAAGTATATCTCGGTGGTATTTCCTTCCGGATCCCAGTCTGCACGGGACAAGGCAGATGAGGTTGTCCGCAAATATGCCTCTATGAAAGTAGATATCGCTATCCCTGGTCTGTTAGATGAGAAAATGCCTGTTTCGGGGCGGTTGAAATATTTAAGAGGCCCTTTATCCGTATCCAAAGCCAGTTTCTCGTTTGCCAATATGATGGATGGAATCAATTATACAGGGATATGGTTTGCCCCTGAGAGGCTGTCTAAAGATTACCGTGCATTGATATACTTACCAAATGGTATTGATATTAATGCCGTAAAAGAGAAATTATCTTCTACAAAGATACTTGCTGTGGGAGATCATTATATCTATATTTCTGCAACAGAGGAAGAAAATAAAGAAGAAGATTCCGGGTCTTTCGGATTTTAAAGTAAATGATTGAATTTTAGCGAAAAATATTATTAAGTAACGAATGAACAGCCCCGAGGCAAGCCTCGAGGAATACCTTAGAGTAAAAAGGCTCCATCTAAAGGTGGGGATTTCACCCATCCCAGAATTATAAAATAAAAAAAAGCCTTTCAAACTGTTTGTTTGAAAGGCTTTGTCTACCTTTTTCTCTAAAGTGTCTTTTTAGAGTTGAGCGAAAGACGGGACTCGAACCCGCGACCCCGACCTTGGCAAGGTCGTGCTCTACCAACTGAGCTACTTTCGCGTTCACTGCCAGAGAACTTATACTCGCCAACTCTATGGCCATTCTCTTTTTGCGAGTGCAAATGTAAAAAATGTTTTGCTTTCCACAAAGTTTATATGAATTAATTTGTGCGAGTAATACGAAAAACTCCAGGTCTCGTACCGGAATATATTGCATAATAGCGTTGTAGGTTATTTTCAGATGGACCGGACACAACATTACCCAAACCATTGAATATATTGTAAACGCTTCCGCATACCGGACACTTGGCTGTTACTCCATCCGGCTGAGGAACAATCTTTATTTCCCGCCTATTCTCATGCCTGCAACAAAGGTCATAGGCATATAGTTGGAAAATACCCGAGGTTACAGGCACTGCACTACAAACGACAAGCAACCCCGAATAGCCCACAGATTCTCCACTCAACCGAGGCTGTGTAAATTGTTTATAATTAGTAGGAGTTTTTAATTC
This sequence comes from Prevotella sp., assembly GCA_031263965.1. Taxonomy (GTDB): domain Bacteria; phylum Bacteroidota; class Bacteroidia; order Bacteroidales; family Dysgonomonadaceae; genus Dysgonomonas. The sequence continues at coordinate 2,958 of JAISES010000450.1, forward strand.
ACCATCTTGAATATTGACATTTACTTCAAAATTTACATATCCGGGCAATGCATATCTATCTTCTTCCTTACCGCATGCCGGAAGAAGAGTAATTATCCCTGTTAAGAGTATATATCTAATTGTTTTCATCTTATTTTAAACGTCAATTTCACCCTGATTATTACTCCTTCTTTAATTTTAAAGCCTCCAGATTTCTTTTTAGTCCGGTATATTTAGCCCGTTTGACTGCCGAACCTTTAAATATCCGTTGATATTCTTCAACCGATAAATTATCGAGCTTATCGAAAGACAAATCCAGGAAAGCCTGCGAAGGATTGAATTCGTCAGTCTTATGCGGCCGGGCATATTTATTCCACGGGCACACCTGCTGACAGATGTCACACCCATAAAATCTATTGCTGAGATTTGGAAGTATCGACTTATCTATATCACCTCTATTCTCTATCGTCTGATACGAGATACATTTGCGGGCATTAATAACTTTAGGGCCTACGATAGCTTTAGTAGGACATGCATCGAGGCATCGTGTACAATTTCCGCACGACAAGCTCAAGGGGGAATCATATTCCAATGGCAAATCAATTACTAACTCGCCTAAGAAAAAATAGGAACCCATCTTTGGTATAATCAATAATGAATTTTTCCCGATAAAGCCTGACCCCGCTTTAACGGCCCAATAACGTTCCAATACCGGGGCTGTATCTACGAAGCAACGCCCATTTACAGCCGGTGAGGAAGAGCGTATATAATCAAATAATTTATTAAGCTTTCCTTTTACTACATCGTGATAATCGTTCCCGTAAGCATAATACGCAAATTGCGGATGGACTCCGGGTTGTTTCGTTTCGGGATAATAATTCAGCGCAACACAAATAACAGACCGGGCATTCTCAACCAGCAACGCAGGGTCGAGCCGTTTATCCCTGTTCCCCGCCATGTAGTCCATATCAGCGTAATATCCCAAATCGATCCATTCGTTGAAGCGCTGCTGTTCATCGACACTGACTGGTTCAGCCTTACAGATACCGCAGGCATCAAAACCAAGACTGCATGCATACTCTTTTATTTGCTGTGATGTCACTTCCGGTATTTATCAACTCTTTTTACACCATACGAATCGAAAGCTACCGGATCTGTATATATTTCTTCCTTCGTATTCTTGTTACGGAAAACAACAAAATCGTGATCCTTGAACCAGCCGTCTTTCGCCCCTTTTGTCTTGTTGCTGCCAAACAGATATAACTTCCCTTTCTTCGGCTTTGCCTCCCATTCGCTATTCAGGTACATCCGTGTCAGGTAATTGCCTATTGCTGCCGAAAAAGCCGCATAGCCTTCATAGTTGGCCGATCCTCCGGCAAATGTCTTTTGAGGGTCACATTCAATTGCTTTCACGGAAAAATCGAGAGCTTTAGCCGTCATCTCCTGAGAAAAATCAACGATCATGTCTATATTGATTTTCTTGTCCAGTTCTTCATCGTTTGGCAAATTCTCATTGATATATTTTGCAAAAGCCTCATCTTTCACTTCATACGTTTTCCGGCCTCCGCCATCTTCATATTTGACGGCCATACGATATATATTTCCCTCCATAAAGAAAAGGAATGCCAATACTATAAAAAGACTGACTGCTATCCGTATAAACGTTGCTTTACGATTTTTCTTCATCCTGAATTTTCTTTAAGTATTGTGCCAAATATACAACAATGTTTTTGAACTTTAATCTCTTCGGGTCTAATTCCCCGCCGCTTGCGGCGAGATAATTAAAAATAAAAGCAGGTAGACATCTACCTGCTTCTTGCTAATTGGGCATCATTGATTATTCAGATACATTACAACTCTTCGAATCTTGCCTGAAAAAAACGAAGATATTTGGGTTCGTAGATCATTTTCAAACCTTTGGACTTATCTCTGTTTTTATACATTTCTATTATGCTGTATGCAGCCACATCGAAATGAGCCTGAGTATATACGCGACGGGGGATAGTAAGGCGGACAAGTTCCAGCTCCGGGTAATAGTGGTCGCCCGTGTTCTTATTTCGTCCGGCCGAAACAATGCCGCGTTCCATACCTCTGACTCCACATTCTACGTATATGTCAGCAGCCAACTTTTGTGCAGGGAACTGACCTTGAGGAATATGCCGGTAGAATTTTTTAGCATCGATAAACACCCCGTGTCCACCTATCGGCAACACGACCGGTATTCCGGCTTCTTGCAATAATTTGCCGAAATACTCCACTTGTTTTACACGCGATGCAATCGTTTCGTCTTGTACAGCCTCGATCAATCCTTGCGCCATTGCTTCCATATCACGGCCTGCCAGTCCTCCATATGTCGGCATTCCTTCGTATACTACAACAAGACTGCGTAACTCATCGTACAAATCAGGATCGTTACACATCACCAATCCGCCGATATTCACGTAAAGGTCTTTTTTCGCACTAACCGTAGCTGCATCGCTATATGAGCAAAATTCGCGGTTGATATCTTCTACACTTCTGTTGTTATAGCCGGATTCGCGTTGTTGTATGAAGTAGGCGTTCTCTATATTGCGGGTAGCATCCAGCACTACTTTTATCCCGTGCTTGTGAGCCATAGCAGATACTGCCTTCATGTTCTCCATACTTACCGGCTGGCCTCCCGCCATATTTACCGGTGCGCCCACAGTAATATAGGCAATATTTCCTGCACCTTTTTCTTTTATCAACCTCTCAAATTTATTCAGGTCTATATTTCCTTTAAAAGGATGGTCCGATACGCTTTTGTATGCTTCATCGATAATTACATCTACGAATGTTCCTCCGGCTATTTCCTGATGCTGGCGCGTGGTTGTGAAATACATGTTACCGGCAACATACTGTCCGGGGGTGATTGTGCATTTGCTCAACAGATTTTCTGCGCCACGTCCCTGATGCGTAGGAACAATATACTTATATCCATAGTATTTACGGCATGTTTCTTCCAACGTATAAAAACTACGGCTACCGGCATAAGCCTCGTCGCCAATCATCATCTTCGACCATTGCAGGTCGCTCATCGCATTTGTTCCACTGTCGGTCAGCAGATCGATATAAACATCATCGGCATGAAGTAAGAAGGTATTCCATCCGGCTTCTTTCATACATTGAAGGCGATGGTCGTGTGTTGTCGTTTTCAGTGGTTCTACAACTTTAATCCGGTAGGGTTCGGCCCATGGTTTCCTGGTAAATGCCATACTATAGATTTTTAGGTTAAACTTTATATAAACGGGTATACTTGCAAACAGGTCAATTATCCATTTGATAAAATATCACATCAAGCCATACAAATATAGTAAGTTTTGTCGAAAAACAATATCAAAAACCAATATTTCACTTACGTTTTATTATTTCATTAAGACTAAGAAACTGTTTGAATTTTATCGAAAAATATTATTATAGGATTAAAAAAACTTCTTAGCAATTTTTTTATGCTCTTTTCAGCGTATTTTTCCCTTTTTCCTCTTGGTTTAGCCCGCTAAACCTGCAAGTAAAAAGAACAAAATCCTTCTGAAAATACCTATAAAAAAAATCTGCTATAAAATTCAAACAGCTTCTAAGAAACTATCAACTATTATGCTTCCGGCCATTGGAAGAGCTACCATGAGTTCGTTCCTGCCAAAAAGCATTTGATAACTAAAGCGGAAACATACACCGTTGAGGGATACAATAGCAGGGTCAGGCATTATCCGGCCAGATTCAGAATAAAAAGCAAATGTTATTCTAAAGTGCAATATATGATAGATCGGTCTTGAATTTACTGTTTCTTAAACTGAATAATGAACTATCAATAATAATTTAACAATGCCGAAAGAATAAATCAGTTAAATAGTACAACGTTTTGCTAAAATAGTATTTGTTATCATAACAGGATTCTTATAAATTTGTATTATTCAATATTCGAGATATTACGTATGAAAAAAGTCATAATAAATTCTTTTTTATTACTAACAGTAATCTTATTTTCCTGTAAGCCGCAAGTTGCTGACGGTTATCGCTCAGCTACATCAGTAGAGATATTGACAGATATTATGAAAAAAAATATAAAATTAAAATAATAGTTACGAGTTACGAGTTACGAGTTACAAGTTACAAGTTACAAGTTACAAGTAACTGATAATATTATGAATACAAATAAAGTTACATTAAAAGAGAAAGTCGGATACGGTTTCGGCGACATGGCATCATCTATGTTCTGGAAAATATTCGGAATGTACTCGTTGTTTTTCTATACCGATGTTTTCGGGATAACTGCTGCTGCTGCCGGAACAATGTTTGTTGTTACGCGTTTTGCAGATTGTGCTTTAGATGTGATCATCGGTATTGCGGCAGACCGTACCAAAACCCGATGGGGTAGGTACCGGCCATATCTATTATGGTTTGCTATACCATTTTCGGTAATGGGGGTTATTGCTTTCTTTGTGCCTGATTTTGGTTATACGGGTAAAGTGGTTTATGCATATATTACTTTTTCATTGATGATGATTATTTATTCTCTTATCAATGTGCCATATGCATCATTATTGGGAGTTATGTCACCCAATCCGAAGGAACGGAATGTGCTTTCGTCGTACCGTATGTCCTTTGCCTTCATCGGTAGCTTTATCACATTTATGTTGTTACAGCCGTTGATCGATGGCTATGCAAAAGTATTCGGACCGGATGGTTTACAGGTTGCGGAAAAGGCAGTAGAAGCCACTATTAGCACCATGCCTATAGCTTGGACATTGGGTGTAGCTACTATTGGGGTGATTTGCTCAATATTATTTTTCTTATGCTTTAAATGGACGCGCGAACGAGTAGAACCTGTAGTCGAAGAAAAAGATCCTTCTGTAAAAAAGGATTTAATTAATCTTGTAAAAAATGTACCATGGTGGATATTGGTGGCAACAGGTCTTGCAGCTTTGTTGTTTAATGCAGTTCGTGACGGTGTGGCCATCTATTATTTCAGAGACTATGTACAAGTCGCCTATAAGATGCCGTTTACAGGCTGGGATATGACTACTGTTTACTTTCTGATAGGACAAGCTGCCAATCTTATTGGGGTTATGATGGCTCCCGGGTTGTCCGACAAATACGGTAAACGCAAGACTTATATGATAGCAATGGCCGGAGCGGCTGTCCTTAGCGCTATATTCTTCTTTGTGCCTGATCAGTTAGGCTGGATTCTATTGTTGCAGACTTTGATATCGCTTTGTGCCGGTTATGTATTGCCTCTATTGTGGAGCATGTTTGCCGATATAGTAGACTATCAGGAATTGAAGACAAATCGCCGCACATCAGGATTGATATTTTCTTCTTCGTCTATGTCTCAGAAATTAGGATGGGCTTTAGGTTCGGGACTTACCGGAGGTATGTTGTTTTTGTTTAAATACAATCCTGATTTGGTAGAGCAAAGTACTCAAACCATTTTTGGAGAACGCCTGATGATCAGCCTGATTCCTGCGGCTTGCTGTGTACTGGCCTTTATAGGTATGTTCTTTTATCCACTGACTGAAAAGAAAGTAAAAGAGGCAACAGCCGAACTGGAAAAAAGAAGAGCCGAAAAACTGGGAAACCGGTAATTGAATATGGACGGATTTGGAAAAGAACTGGAAGTTTGAATTTATTCTTTTGATTTATAATTGATTAATAACAAGAAAAATTACACTGGGGTGCACTGAGTATCTGTTCCATTCTCAGTGCACCTCAGTGCAATAAATGCATTTTTTCACAGATGATTTCATTGTAATATGTTGAGAATAAATAGCATATAGCGTATGAAAATCTTCTGCCATGACTGATTCAGAATCCGAAACCATCTACTACTATATTTTCTTTTTCTTCTTCTTTGAAGGCTTCTCTTTTATGGTGATCTTTGTTCCCCTCTACAAAAATAGCTCTATGCGGCCTCACCGGACAGATATATTCGCAACCACCGCATCCTACGCAAATATCAGGGTTTGTATGGGGTATGGTCAGTCCTTCATGCCCTTCGTAAGGTATCATAGTCACAGCTTGAGTAGGGCAGTGTTCGGCGCAGGCGCCACAGTTAGTCTCTTCTGTATGTACAACGCAAATATCCTGTGTAAAAGTAACCCTGCCTATTTGTAGCATATGCTTTTCATCCTGTGTAAGAGGGAGTAATGCTCCATTTGGACAAATGTCGGCACAAACGGTACAGTTATAATTACAGAAACCTTTTTCGTAGTTCATCATAGGCTGCATGATACCACCTAATCCATATTCCATAAAGGCCGGCTTGATGACATTCGACGGGCATCTGCTCACACAAAGGTGACAGGACGTACAATGATCGAGAAGATGTTTTGCGCTTTGCGAACCAGGAGGGCTGACCGGCGTTTGGCGCGTAGGTGCATTTGTCCCTGACAACTGAGCCGCTTTTTCCTGTGCATATACGGCCGGAACAGTAATCGCTGTTGTGAGAGTAGTCATAAGAAACTGCCTTTTGCCCATGTCGGTCGCTTCCGCCCCTTCTTGTTTCTTGTTTTTTATTGAAGGACTAAATTTCAGTGCATTCTGCGAGCAGCTATCCAGGCAGTTGAAGCAAGCTACACAGCGGCTGTAATCCACCGAATGATTCTTGCTATCGATACACGAAGCCTTACATTTTCCGGCGCAGGCACCGCATTTGTTACACCGGTTTTCATCGATACGTACTTTAAACAGGGAGAACTTGCCAAGAAAACCCAGTACCGTGCCTACAGGACAGATCGTGTTACAGTAAGTTCGTCCATATTTCCATGCCAGAAAGCCAATTGCGAGAAATGTTACTATTCCGGCAATAAAAGCAAAGAGACTCAGAATAACAATTTCCACTTTATAAAAGGTATAATTGCCAAAACCGGTGAAAATGGATTCCAACACATTATTCCCTGCCATATAAACAGGCTTGAATACATTTGTGATCATACGTCCGTACGCACTATAAGGGTCGACCAACCCTAAAAACAGAGGCAGATTGAGAAAAAATGTAATTATCGTTGCCCCAAGAACAGACCAGCGCAAAATACTCTTTGCTTTGCTGTACCTGTACCTTTTCTTCTTTTTCGAGAAAATCCTGCGTTTCGAAAACCAGCTTACGATATCCTGATATATTCCCATCGGACAAACAGACGAACAATAGACTCGTCCGAACAGCAGAGTGAGAATGATAAGCACTGCCAGTATAATAAGACTGCCGCCCAGTATCGCCGGCACTAATTGTATATGAGCCAGCACATGGAACTGATTGGGCAGGATAGCGGAAATATCCAGAAAGTAAAACGTAATAAGAGCAAATAGTATGATCGATATACTTACCCGAAGATTCTTTAACATTATATTTTGATTCTTCTTATATTAAGTTTATCGATATCCATTGTTCCCAATTTCAGCTTTTGTCCGTTGGCTAAGTGCCCTACGTGGCTAAGAGGCATTTCTCTTACCTGAGAGAAGAATTTAGCGGCGGCAGTGTCTACGGCTACAATATCCTGTGATATAAATAGCCCTTTAGTATCGACGACGTCGGCGGCCGACCTGCCTTGAGGACCGTTTGTTTTAACTATCCGGTATGCGTCTACCACGTTCAGAACGGGCTTTTTTGAGTATGTGCATACATCGGCTATGCACTGTTGCAGGCCGCTGCTATGGAATATTCTTCTATCCCATACAATACCCATATAATTTTTCATCGACATTGTAAGGTTGGCTCCTCCATGATGTTTCAATACAGGAACGTTTATCCATGCATCGCAATTGAAAATAGCTTCGTGTATTTTCACATTTTTGAGCGTAACTCCACCAGGTAGCGGAACGCTCTTATAATATGATTCTTCATGCGCCGGCACTACTTTTGCACCGGCAGCTTTTGCCGCAGCTTCTATTCCGCTGTTTTTATAGCACTTGAGCCAATCATCGCAAGTATGATCAAAAACAGTGACTTCCTTCGCTCCGGCAGCAAGGCACTGACGGATAATTTCAGATACGAGTTTAGGATTGGTATTTCCGGCAAGTTCCGGCGCTTTGTCCCAGCCTATATTTGGCTTAACAACCACTTTTGCACCTTTCTTAATGAATTTTCCCATTCCTCCCATTTCGGTAATAGCGCGCCTGAACATGACATCGGGCTCACCTCCCATAACGGCAACCATATCTACGGGGTTGCCTGCTTGAGAACTATTGACAGTTTCCGCCAATATATCCATACCTCCACTTGCCTTTATTGTTGCGGCTGCACCAGTAATGGCAATAGCTTGTAAAAATTTTCTTCTGTCCATAATAGCCTAAATTATATTTAACTCTTTTGATTTTAAAATTTAAGATTGATGCCGCCGAACACAGTCGCCCGAGGCATAGGGTAGCCCGCGTTGATCTCGTAATTTTGGGCTAACAGGTTCTCTCCTCTTGCAAATATTTCCAATATATTTGCCGGTTTGTAAGCAATCCTTACGTTCCAGAGGGTGAACGATTCTTTTCTAACTTCCGTATACAAGTTGTTTATGTATTGTACACCTGTGGAAAAACTCCATTTCCGGCGGGTATAACTTGTTCCTGCATATAGTTTATGTTCGGGTGAAGCCGTTACTATGTGTTTCATATGTAACCAGCTATAATTGGCCGATATGTCCCAATCTGGATTTATTTTATAATTGGTGGAGAACTCAACGCCGTAATTTTCTATTTTACCTGTATTCATGTAGATAGGTGTTGGCACAGTTTCCAGCTTTATACTGTTGTCGCCTTTAATATAAAAGAAACCTAAATCGAAACTAAGGGAATGGTTCAGCAGCTTCTGAGAGGCCGACAGCTCGTAGTTCATCAATCTTTCAGGCTTTAAATCGGGATTCTTAGGGCCGAACATATACATCTCGCGGATGGTAGGGTTGCGGAATCCTTTGCTTACAATGCCTTTTAAAACAGTGTTTTCCGAAGCAAAATAGCTTAATCCGGCTTGTGGTATCCATTCTGTTCCGGTACGTGAATGATGATCTATCCTGATGCCCGCATTGAATACTACTTTACCAAGAATGTTTTGTTGAAAGTTGAGATAGCCAGCTACTTCGTTTTCACTTTTACGCGCTATGTCTTTATTCTCAGTATTGTCCATGAAAATATTCCATGCATGACCTCCGAAATGCTGATAATCGATTCCGGCAGTTGTCCGGTTGCCTTGAAAGAGATTATATGTCTGGTACAATGAAACACCCAGCATCCTGTCACTCGATCTGAAACGCTCGTTCCGGGGTGTTCCTCCGGGCACGTATCCATCGTTGATTTTGTGTGTGCCGAAATTGTAGAAAAACTTCAGAGCGCCGGATGTCTTTTCATAATTATTTTCCAACGAAAAAGAAGTAACGCCGCGCGTAATATCGGCATCATTGTCAACAACAGGGCTAGTGACAGTTCCCGGGTTAGAGGCTTTAAAGTTTATCAGGTCGAGATCAACGAACGATTTCCAATTTGGAGTAAAGTCATATCCTGTCTTTGCATATCCGCTGTATTGCTCAAAATCCATATCCTTGCGGTTATTGTCGCTGCGGTTATATCCAAGCGAAACGAAGCTGTTAAATTTTCCCGACCGCACGGCATTATTCAGTTCCGTGCTCAGTGTATTATATGAGCCGTACATGGCGCGTAGTCCGGTTTTTATCCCGTCTTGCTGTTGTTTTTTCGTAATAATATTTATTACGCCGCCCATAGCATTCGATCCGTAAAGAACGGATGCAGGGCCTCGTACAACTTCTACACGGTCTGCCATCAGTGTTTGGTAAGAATCGGCCAGAGGGTGTCCCATCAAACCCATGTATTGGGGATGTCCGTCTATCAGCATTAATACCTGGGCGGTTGGACTTCCTCCTATGCCCCTGATGGTTATCCCACCGGCTGCACCCGTGGATACTCCGTACCCCATAATACCTCGCGAAGTAATAAATAAGCTCGGAACCTGCTCGGTAATGACCAGAAGTAACGATTGCTCGAATCTGCCCTCTATCAGTTTATTCCCTACTACCGTAACACTCATCGGTAAATTGTTTAAATTTACTTCGGGACGGCTGCCTGTAATTACGATTTCACCCAGATTGACAGAATCGCGAATCTCTGTCCGGGGGTTATCTTTAGAGTATAAGGTGTGTAGCGATGCCATCAGTAGTATAATGACGCAGAACTTTTTCTTCATATTTTTATAGAATCCAGGGAAATTTAAAACAATCTTCATCGTATAGGGAATAATCAGCTTTTCCATTTACTGCAAACGTTTTCAATAGTTTAGCTCCGTTCAGCAATTTACATGCGAAAGCGAGCGATGCTCCGGTTTTTACACGGTCTTCTACAAGCAGGATCGTTTTATTCTTATATTCGAAGTCGATAGGAGCTATCAATTGCGGACTATTGTACTTGGGTTTCTGATCCGGATCTCTTAAATTTATTTTTAATAATTGAATACCAATGTCTAACCGCTGGTTAAGTATAGCCGCAGGAATAATGCCCCCATTGGCTATAGCGACAATCGTATCAAAACTTTCGGAGAATTGAATGTTGCGGAAGCGCTCAAGTACTTCCGCATAAGTTTTATCGCATGACATTTGTTTATTACAATTTAGCTATGGCTCTTAATAAAGCATATCCTCCAAATACCTGTGCCAGCATACCCGGTATACCGGTACGGAAATCTTGGATGGCTGCTACAAAATTTTGGATAACAGCCCATTCTATCAATGTGCCGGCCACCTGATAGGCTAATACGGCTCCAATGATGGCTAACAGCGATATTTTTTCGAAGCGGTGTGCGGCATATGCAGCGACTCCGGCAAGTAAAGTCGATTTGATTAATATTGCAGGTAATACTGCTACCGGAGGCATGCCAAACAGGGCGCTGTTCAATAGCGGAGAAAGAATAGCAGTCAATAAGCCTACGCGTAACCCGTACTTGTAAGCAGCTATTAGTGTGAAGAAATAGATAGGCAGCCATGCCAGCCCTCCACCCGGGATCAAATGGCATATTTGAGGAAGAGCTATATTCCCCATGATGAATAATAGAGCAAACAAATATGTTTTGACCTCTTTGTAAGACAATGAATAGAGTTTTACGGTTGTTTCCATGATGATAATAATTAAAGGAAATATAATAATGATGTTTTAGTATATAAGGGGATAATCTGTTTTTTTAGATATAATAGATGTTGTGCTAAAAAATATTCTTGTAATGAGCTAGTAATATGATGTGTTTAGTGTTCTTGCTATTCCGAATATAAAGGTAGTTAATAAAATTATCACATGCTTATTGAATAATACCAATTATCACGGTGTTAATTTTTTTTATGTTTTCTGATACATTTTTTTATGTTTTTTGAATAAAAAATGGATAAAAGTCAAAAGCTGCCTTAACTTGAAGCAGCCTTTGTATATCGATTATATCACTGTATTTATTCAGTCGTCATATATAAACAGTTTCTTAGTAACTGTTTGAATTTTATAGCAGATTTTTTTTATAGTTATTTTCAGATGGATTTTTTTCTTTTTGCTTGCAGGTTTAGCGGGCTAAACCAAAAGTAAAAAGGGAAAAATACGCTGAAAAG
>JAISES010000462.1 GCA_031263965.1 Prevotella sp.
ATACGCAATGGGTGCGTAACTTAATTCAATAACTTTTCATATTATGCAAAACTACCATATAATACTCTTGTTGCAGAAAGTAATTTTCTCTTGATAGCATTTGTTCCATATTTTAATCCCATTATGTCTACTATACTAAAACCTTCATCATCATTATATTTTTTAAATGGTTCGTTTATATCTTTGGCATTTAGCCATACATACCAACTTGGATTTCCTATTTGCTCAAAGTAACCAAATGTAGCAATGTATGCAATGTACTTTAATATGTCTTCTTCAAAAAAACCTAAATCTATTTTAATCCACTCATAAAGGTCTTTCATTTTTTTATAATCAAAATATTTTAAACTTGCGCTTTTTAAAAAAACACGATAACTATCCTCATCAATTATACTAAATGCTTTATATACTAAATCATCCAAAAAATTGTACCAATCAGGAACTGTTTTAGAGTGATATTCTTCTAAATATTGTTCGATGGGTATCAACATATGTCCATTATTTCTATATATTCTTATTTTTTCTACCATAATATTGTTTTTATATTTGTTATTGCGCTATTGACTGTTGTTTGCTCGAAAATTACAAAGTTGGTATAATTTGTGCTACTTTGTGCTCCATAAAATTTAATTCCTGAATACCCATTATTTTTTGCCCAAATAGCAACTTCTTGTGTAAATTCGTATGCATTAGTGCCAACTAATTTCATTTGGTCAAAAGTAGTTCCCAAGTGTTCAATTACTTTAGCATCTGTCAAATCTAATAATCCTGAAATTTCAAACTCCATTTCATACAAAGTACGTCCCGCCGTATTTCCATTCATTTCTAATAAATTTCCAGCCTTTGTTTCGCTTGTATACAACCCTCGTCTAAATCTATTTGCATCATCAATAATTCCTGCATGAATTTCAGTTGGGTTACTGAATCCACTATCAATATTCCGATACATTTTCCCTTTATAAGAAACTCCAGTCGGCTTACTTGTAATTGTACTAAGATGCGTTTTCAGTTCTGCACCCGACTTTGCAATAAAACTTCCCCCCTTAGCGACAGTATTTCCTGCATTCATTTTCCCTGTCCAGCCTTTCCACCCCTTATACAGCGCACCTCGGGAAGGAATAACATATAATAACCAGTCAATGCCAACCTGTATGCCAATGCCTGTAACCAGTTCGTAACCTTCTACCGTTGATGTAACAGCCAAAGCCCTGTAATAAAAATAACCGACTCTTTCTAAAGAGAAAGGATTGAGATTGAAGCTGATTCCGTCAGGGTCGGTGCCGGAACGGTCGAAGGCATACAATGATTTTATGGTTGGAAATGCAGCCGCTTTTGCTTCTTTGCGGACTTTATCCCTGATATTTTCCGGTATTGCGACATTTCCGTAAGCATCTGTTCCGTAGATAGCCCTGCCATAACCGTCGCGATAGGAATCCAGCCCTTTTTCATAAAGCAGTTCTTCAAATTCTGCAATGGCGTCAATTCCGCCTATTGACCGAAACCAGTCTTTAAAGTCCGGATCTGCATTTCCTAAAATATCCGTTTCGGTAACAGGAGTCGTGCAATTACACAAATCTTCCGGTAAATCATAGGTCATACTTCCTATCGAAATTTTGCAATGGGATCTATCAATAAAAATAACAGGAATACATTCCGAATTGCCGGAGTTTTCGCAATGTGGAACAGATTTGAACGTAAACCGTAATGTATCGCCTCCACCTGCTTTTGTATAATACATGAACGTATTATCTTTTGAATTGTAGGTAGTTGTATATAAATCACCTTTTGCATCTTCAAAATATATTGCAGCGCCCATAGGGGCAGGATTTGAACTGTTATCCCTGTAAGACAATGCCTTAACAGACAGCCCTCTTTCTGTTAACTCGGATGTATCAAATGACATTCCGTTGGGAGCAAGAATATAGGCATAAGAAGTGATTATATCGCTCAATTCTTTGCTGACACACACCATTTTGGTTTCTACTTGCTTTATCATTCCCTCCTTATCCTTCTGAAACAGTCCGATGACCAGTCCCGGCGAATGAATGGCGTCCCATTGCAGTTTCACCAAGTCATTGCCGGAGAATCCCCTGCTTTCCATCAGGTTGCCAGCCAAATCGCCCTCGTCGAAGCTCCTGGCCACATTTGCCCGCGCAAACGGATGGTCAAGATGGAATACTCCATGCCCGATTTCGTGCGCCGCCGTCTGCGCGTCAGCGCCCTCAAACAGATACCCGAACTGCTTGCCGCGGGGCATATCACCCGCCACGCCCTCATTGCCGGTTACCTCCCTGATGACGAACAGGCAAATCGCATCCTCGTCGGGATTGGCTTGCAGGTAGGCGCTGTTCAGCGCTTTCATATCGTCCGTCAAGGTTGAGAATAAGCCGCTGCCGGTTACGTTAAAGGCACGCTCTTTCAGCGGCTCATAGTCGAAATTCTCGGCAAACTCCACCTCGCAGGTAATACCCACTTTGTTGTATATGGCGTTCAATCCCTGCGATACGGCTTCCTGCGTAAATCCGTTTGTAAAGCCATTCACCGGCGCTAACTTCACCTTTATCCGCTTTGGCTCATACGAATACACATTCAGCTTGGCAAGCGTTGCATACTTGCCTGGACTTTCTTCCTGCACCACATACAGCTCCTGACCGTCGTTGGCTGCGCTGCCCAGCAGTGTTACCGTCCAGCCGCCTTTGGTTTCGTCGTATG
>JAISES010000468.1 GCA_031263965.1 Prevotella sp.
TTTCTGAAAAGACCGTTTTTTGAATCTGCTCCCTATTCTGCTTTATCAGGCTATTTGCAGCATTTACAATATTCTGTGTCGAACGGTAATTCTGTTCCAGTTTAAAGATCTTGGACTCCGGATAAACCTCTTTAAATTTAAGTATATTATCGATATTCGCCCCACGGAACGAATAAATGCTCTGGGCATCATCGCCCACCACGCACACGCGGTGATGTGCATCGGCGAGTTGTTTTATAACCAGATATTGGGCAAAGTTAGTATCCTGATACTCGTCTACCAATATAAACTGATACCGTTCCTGATAGCTTTTCAGCACATCGGGATGATCGCGGAAAAGACGGTTTGTATAGAACAGCAAGTCGTCAAAGTCCATCGTATTCGATGCCCTTAAACGATTATTATACTCCCTGTAAATATCTTTGAGCACAGGCATTTTTGCCCGCTGGTCGTACTCGACCAATTCTTTATTCTGCGCATACATCTGAGGAGAGATCAATGCATTCTTTGCATTCGATATAGTTCCCTGTACACGTGCAGGCCTATATACTTTATCATCCAGTTGGAACTGTTTGATAATCGTTTTTATCAGGTTACGCGAATCGGCAGAATCGAATATCGTAAAACTGGAAGTGAAACCTATTTTTTCAGCTTCGGTTCGCAAAATACGGGAAAACACAGAGTGGAATGTACCCATCCACAAATAACGGGCATATTGCCAGCCTATCAGCTGGGCGATACGCTCTTTCATTTCTTTGGCAGCCTTATTGGTAAAGGTAAGAGCCAAAATGCTATGCGGCATATAGCCGTTTTGCATCAAGTATGCTATCTTGTATGTAAGCACACGCGTTTTTCCCGAACCTGCTCCTGCAATAATCAGAGAGGGCCCGTTAATATATTCTACAGCTTCACACTGCTGCTTATTGAGATGATCGAGTAATTTTTCCATAACAAACGAAAGACAAAGATAGCTTTTAGTTATGAGTTTCGGAATTTGTCGGACAAAGATTTTTTGTACTTTTGTTGTACGACCAGAACAATAGATTATGCTTCGGGATTTTGCCGCCATCGATTTTGAAACAGCCAATATGGAATTATCCAGCGTATGCAGCGCAGGTATTGTAGTTGTGCGCAATGGCATTATAACAGACCGCTTCTACAGTTTGATCCGGCCTGAACCAAATTATTATGACTATGGCAACAGTAATATACACGGACTGACGGCTAAAGACACGGACAACGCAAAAGTATTTCCTGAGGTATGGAAAGATATAGAACCTCTTATTGAAGGTCTTCCATTGGCAGCACACAATAAAGGCTTCGATGAATCTTGCCTGAAAGCTGCTTTCCGGACTTACCGGATGGATTATCCCGGTTATATATTCTATTGTACATTGGCTGAGTCGCGCCGTCAATTGAAACATTTACCCAATCATCAGTTACATACAGTTGCAGAAGATTGCGGATATTCTTTAACCAATCATCACAATGCCTTGGCCGATGCGGAAGCTTGCGCAGAAATAGCCCTGCAATTGTTATAATAAGCGATCAATAAAAATTAGTGACTGATATTACCCTGGGCTTATTTTACCACAGAGGTACACGGAGGTGTCACAACGTTTTTTTATTCTTGTCGCGCTTTAGCCCTGCGTCGTGTGCTTTACGTGCGGGGAACCCGTCAGGAGAAAAAGGCGTAAAACGGGGTGTCTGTCTGAGCATCGTAGATACCATTCGCCAAGCAATACATTTCGTTATATATCAGATGATTATGTTTTTAAGAGCAAAAATCAAAGTACACTTTTAGCACACTTTTACATAAAACTCTTCCGGTTTTTGTCTTACAAATGTATTACTAAAACTTCAAATTCGCAAATCATTCAAATACCTTATCAGGGCAAACGCATGAAAAAAGCCTTACACAGCGATCTTAAAAAACATCAAAGCGTCTGAATATTAATCGATTAACAGTTACGCAGGTCGGATAATAGTTGTATTTATCTGATAATCAAAACAATATTGTCAGATGAATCTA
Organism: Prevotella sp.; assembly: GCA_031263965.1. Classification (GTDB taxonomy): domain Bacteria; phylum Bacteroidota; class Bacteroidia; order Bacteroidales; family Dysgonomonadaceae; genus Dysgonomonas. Next base: position 2,033 of record JAISES010000468.1, read on the forward strand.
TTAGATTTTGCAAATAGTATTCCTGATTTTCGTCAGGAATTGAAAATACAACATCAAGCCAGTGATATTGTATTTATAACAGTAGCGGCTGTTATCTGTGGAGTTCAGGATTGGGAAGACATCGAATATTTTGGGCATTGCAAGGATAATGCCCTGCGTAATCAAAATAACAGGCGGGCAACCGCCCTTATCCCCATGATGAAAAAAGAGGGGAAAACCTATACCCTGATAGCAGAATCATTAAACAGGCAAGGCTTCAAAACCAGTAAAGGCTGCCGGTTCTATGCCGTGCAGGTATGGCGTTTATACAGCAAGCTTTTAAAATAAGGGGTCACTCGCTTGGAAGCAGGCCCCATTTGTGTGGCAAAAGTTCATCCGGTTTAAGTATTGAATGATCCTGTATCCTGTTCAACACGCCGGTCAACCAAATTGATGGATTTACACCATAAATTTTGCAGGTGCCCAGCAGGGAATAAATCATTGCGGTTCTTTCGGCAGCCTGACGGTTTAAGCAAAATAAATAATTCTTGCGTCCTAAAGCCATCCCTCCGACAGCATTCTCTGCCAGATTATTGTCAATACGGTATGACATAACGGGCCAGACGCTGATAGATCTCATAGGCATATGACATGGCTTTGCCAATTAATGATTTTGGCAACACTTGCGGGTAATTCGGATCCATCCACTTCTCAAAATCCTTCAGGATCGGATAAGCTTCTTTTTTACGCCTGCTTTCTATTTGTTCTTTATCCGGATTCTCTTCGCTCATCTGCCGCTCCAACCAGTAAAGCCGTCCGGTTTGTTGCAGTGCATATTCTGCCCTGGGCGGGTCATCTTTAAGAGCCTGCTCAAATTTCCTGCGGGCATGCGCCCAGCATCCTAATAAAAGCACATCCTGCTTTTTCTCATAAATCCCGTAAGCGCCATATCCGTCGCTTTG
>JAISES010000507.1 GCA_031263965.1 Prevotella sp.
GGGGTTAGTCTATCTTCCGGTTTTTGATGAGATTGACATGAAACTGGCAAAAATCACCTCGGCAAGGTAACAATAAAAACTGAAAAAACGGGACTTTATAGACAGACACTATATAGATATTGCAGACGAGATAAAAGCCAATGCAATGGATAAATTCAACCAAATATGAGTAGCTTTGCATGCACCTTAGTGCAAATTTAACAATCACATTTTATGAGCAATAGGGATATCGAACTTCGTAATAATTTCATTTCCGACATAAAGAATATAATCACGTCGGCAAGGAACTCTGCCATAAGGAGCGTTGATTATGAACGGGTAAAAATGTACTGGAATTTAGGTGAACGTATTTTTATTGAAGAGCAACAAGAAAAAGAAAGAGCCGAGTATGGGAAATACCTTATAAAAAATCTTTCTAAAGAAATAGAACCTGAATATGGAAGCGGTTTTTCGATAAGACAATTAGAGCGTGCAAGACAGTTCTATCGGACATATCCAATTACGTCCGCACTGCGGTCGCAATTCAACTGGTTTCATGATAAACTGCTTATGCAGATTGACAATGAGGACAAAAGAGAATACTACGAATTGGAAACTGAGAACAATGGATGGACAGGGCGAGAGCTAGAAAGGCAAATAAATTCGGGCTTGTATGAAAGGCTATTATTAAGCAATGACAAGAAATCTGTTTTGGCAGTTGCACGTAAAGAAAGGATGCCGGAGCAACCAGCAGAGATTATTAAAGACCCAATGGTATTAGAATTTTTAGGGTTAAAGCGGGATGCAATATACTACGAAAAAGATTTGGAGAGTGCTTTAATAACCAATCTGCAATTGTTTCTTTTGGAGTTGGGCAATGGATTTTCATTCGTAGCACGCCAAAAGCGAATTTTATTGGAAGATGATGAATTCTTTATCGACTTGGTTTTTTATAATCGTTTGTTGCGTTCTTTCGTAATTTTCGAGATAAAAACGCATAAAATCACACACGCCGACATCGGACAACTGCAAATGTATGTAAACTATTACGACAGGAACGAGAAAACAGCAGATGAGAATCCGACCATTGGCGTTTTGCTTTGTGCAGACAAAAATAACGCTGTTGTAAAATACTCGTTGCCGGAAGAGAACAAAACAATAATGGCAAGTAAATACCAACTCTATCTACCAACGGAAAAACAATTATTGACGGAATTGAAACGAGAAATAAATGAGTTAGACGAAAATGCAAACTCCTAACGAACATATCTCTCTGTTGACAGACCTACTTCCCCGATACAGGTCTGTTAATACATTATATACAGAAATAGCAGAAAGGTTGACTTTGAGTTTCGATGCACAATATTGTATTACCGATTTTTACACGGAGTTTCACGATGTTCTGGCTTTTGAAAAAGCTGTTATGAACACACTTCTCTCGACTGACAACGAAAAATTGACACTAATTATATCCAATTTAAGAACAGAAATACACAAGAATATCAATGTATATACAGCAAACAAAGATTTCTTTGATGGAATTGACACTATAAATATTTGTGCGAAAAGACATAATCCTCTCAAAATTGAAATAGACGGACAGCTAAAGAATACCAATAAGCTATGGAAGGAGCTAACGCAAGTCAGAAACTCTTTGGAGTCGGCAAGCTGGCAAGATGATAAAATTGCAACACAACGCTTAACCAAAGAGGAAGAACGGCTTGAACAGACCTATAAAAAGGAACAAGAGAAATTGAAAATTCTTTATGAGCAACAGAAAGAATCCGATAATCACGCTTCGAAATACCTTGAAAATGTATTTCGAAGGATTTATGAATTAGGCTGTTCCTTTATCTCCCTGCTAAACAACTATTTTCCTATTGAAAAAGAAAATATACCTGTATCTATTACCGAAATATCAGAGCCGGAACAAGAACTACAAATCGAGATAGAACCTGACACGATTTTCAGAACAGATAAATATAAGAACCTGCTTATTTTAGAACAAAAGCTCATCACCGACAAATACCTGAACTCAGAACTTCATTGGATTTCTATACATGAAAATGGAAAACCCGATATAAAAAGACTTGTAACATTTCTGGTTGCCCTAATGGATAACAAATATTTTCTACCCAGAAAAGACCCGAAAATAAAAACATTCTTCGAATCCCGTTATCACATTTCAATCGGTCAGAATTTTGAACGAAAAAGACGTGAACCGCTGTTAAATGAATACAAAGCGGTATTCTATGATTATCCGTTTTAATTCCATCCGCTACGACCGTACTACGAAATCGTATCAGAAAGTATAATCGCAAGTCACTCACTATCAAAATACTGGATCTCATTCAACTACGACATCAGTCCTACCCCTCAGATTCATTTTATCTTCGTGGCATCGCATGATGATAGACCGGCCGGCTATCGGATTGCATGAATTATATTTTGTATGCTATGAAGATAGATGATTTGAAACAAAAACCGCTCTGGCAAATGACAGGTGAAGAGTTTCTCTACCTGCAACAAAATGCGGAGCAAAAAGAGGTACAACCGACAATTGTTAATTCTGCCTCTAAAAAACATGTATATGGAATAGCCGGAATCGCACGGCTGTTCGGGTGCAGCATACCAACCGCTAACCGTATCAAGCAAAGCGGAAAGATTGACAAAGCTATTATACAGATAGGTCGAAAGATTATTGTTGATGCCGAACTTGCCCTTGGATTGGCAGGACGTAAAACCGGAGGGAGGACATAGTTATGGATGCACAAGTAAATGAAAAAATTACAATTCTATGGCAATCTTCCCGCTTGACACTTACAGGTGAATATGTTACTTCTCCAGAGATTCTTCGTGTACATGGTTCAGCAATCGGCACTTTAGGTAATTTCAGTGCATCCATTGGGAAAGCAAAAAGTAAGAAAACCTTTAATGTGTCGGCTATTGTAGCCGCTGCATTGAAGAACGGAACTGTATTGCAATATGATGCTGAATTACCTGAAAACAAACAGAAGATTCTGTATGTAGATACAGAGCAGAGCCCTTACCATTGTCAAAAGGTTATGCGACGTATTGCCCGCATGGCTGGACTGCCGTTAGACAAAGAACCTGAAAATCTGGAATTCCTTTCTCTACGCAGGCACACACCTGAAATAAGGATAGCCATAATAGAGAAAGCCATTTACGAAACGGAGGGCTTGGGATTGGTTATTATCGACGGGATCCGGGATATGGTGTATGACATTAACAGTCCGAGCGAATCGACTAAAATCATTTCCAAGCTGATGCAATGGACAGATGAACGGCAAATCCATATTCATACCATCCTGCACCAAAACAAAGCCGATGAGAACGCTCGTGGACATATCGGAACCGAGTTGAACAACAAAGCCGAAACGGTTTTGGAAGTTGCCAAAGACAAACTCGATAGTGATATAAGCACTGTTAAGGCTATCCATATCCGGGCAATGGACTTCGAGCCGTTCGCTTTTCGTATCAACGATGATGCCCTGCCCGAACTGGCAAGCGATTATATGTTCTCCACAACCAAATGCAAATCTCAACACTTCGATTATTTCGAGTTGACGGAAGAACAGCACAAGGAAGCCCTTACGGCAACTTTTGCCGAAACGGAACTAATCGGCTATAATGACCTGATGGTTGCACTTAAACACGGATATGCGGCAATCGGATGCGTGTATGGCGAAAGTAAAATCGAAAAACTCAAGAAATTCTTGGAGAATAAGGGGATGATACGAAAAGATGCCAACCGCAAGTACAGTTTCAATCCTACATTCTATTACTAAAAAGCCTTACCGTGTCTTGGGTGTGTAGATAATAGGGCAAGGCAAGGCTTCCGTTTTTAGTGGTGGCAGAAGTCCCTTGCCTTACCTCGTATCCTATATACGCAATGTAAGGTAATGTAGTTTCACTGGGATTATATTCTCCCGTGAAAGAAAAAATCCATTCAATAATTAAATTCAAAACAAATGAAATCGACAGATATAAACAGGTATCCCATTCGGGAATACCTTGCAGGATTGAATATTTATCCTGCTAAAGACAAAGGCTATTATGGTATGTATCATTCTCCTTTCCGGGAAGATAGTAACGCCAGTATGAAAGTAGATTATGATAAGAACCTGTGGATTGAC
>JAISES010000017.1 GCA_031263965.1 Prevotella sp.
GAAAGCCTGATCTACTTCTGCTTCGTTCCGCATATATATGGGGCCTACCGCATAGCCTGTTACATCGTAAAAGTCACATTTTTCATGAAAGGCTTTGATTTGTTCTTCCGTGGCGCTCAGCGGGAGATGAAAATCTTTAATACATAGATGTTTCACGTCTAAACGTTTCAAGGTCTTCAGTGTTGTCTCCAAATCAAAATTAACAAATGTGTAACCAGCCATTCCCAGGAAAAATGGATTTGTCTTCTTAGGAGCTTTCGGTGTGACCGGGTAGGGTGCAGCCTGCAACAATGGAGCGCCGCCGAGCAGTAAAGCTCCGGCCAGACCTTGTTTAAAAAATGTTCTTCTGCTAGATTTCATGATAAACAAGAATTAAGTAAATCGTCTTTAAAATATATGTTATTTAATCTTGCAAACTTACGATATGTAGTTATAAACAATTTGTTAAGTGTGTTAATTATTCGTAATGTCCCTTGTCACATTCTTTCAGGGACTTCGACTCCAAGTAGCCCCATGCCTGATTTTATCACAGTGGCTATGCTGGATGACAGGAGTAGACGAAGGTTCCTCAATTCCGGATTCTCTTCGCGCAGGATAGAGAAATCGTGATAGAACTGATTGTATTCCTTTACCAAATCGTATATATAGTTAGCAATTAACGCCGGACTGTATGCTTCACCTGCTTCGCGCACAATAGCGGGATAGGCGGCAAGTAGTTGGATTAGGTTTTCTTCTTTTCCCGAAATGGGAACCGACACTGGTAGTTTGCCGGGGCACGATAGCTCTTGCTCTTTTGCTTTACGTAAGACCGAACGTATGCGGGCATATGTGTATTGGATGAAAGAGCCGGTATTTCCGTTTAAATCAATCGACTCCCGTGGGTTAAAAGTCATATTCTTGCGCGGATCTACTTTCAGTATAAAATACTTAAGCGAGCCTAACCCTACGATGCGCACGATATTTTCCACCTCATCAGGCGCCAATTCATCCAATTTGCCTAATTCCTGCGATATTTCACGGGCTGTTTGCACCATTTCATCTATTAAATCGTCAGCATCAACTACGGTGCCTTCACGGCTTTTCATTTTCCCTTCAGGCAGTTCTACCATACCGTAGGAAAAATGCACCAAGTCCTTGCCAAAATCAAAGCCCAACTTGTCCAATAGTATAGAGAGTACCTGAAAATGGTAATTTTGCTCATTCCCTACCACGTATACCATTTTATCGATCGGGTAATCATCGAAGCGCAGTTTAGCTGTGCCTATATCTTGTGTTATATAGACCGATGTGCCGTCGGCGCGCAGCAGCAATTTCTCGTCTAATTCGTCCTCCTTCAGGTCAGCCCATACCGATTCATCATCACGACGGTAAAATATACCTTCTTTCACTCCCCGTAACACCTCTTTCTTCCCTACTAAGTAGGTATCGGATTCGTAATAGATTTTGTCGAAATCGACCCCCATCTTTTTGTATGTTTCGTTAAAACCGGAATATACCCAGCTGTTCATGGTTCTCCAGAGAGTAACTATCGCCTCATCACCTGATTCCCAATTGCGAAGCATTTTGCGGGCTTCGTGCATATACGAGGACTGGGCTTCGGCTTGTTCGCGAGTCAACCCGCGGGATTCAAGGTCTTTCAGTTCTTGTTTATAGTGTTTGTCAAACAATACATAATATTCACCAATCAAGTGGTCGCCTTTTTTGCCCGACGACTGTGGCGTTTCTCCATTACCCCATTTCAGCCATGCCAACATCGACTTGCAAATGTGTATGCCCCGGTCGTTCACAATATTTGTCTTCACAACCTTGTATCCGTTTGCCTTAATTATTTCGGCCAGACTAAAACCTAGGAAGTTATTGCGAACATGCCCCAAGTGAAGAGGTTTATTGGTGTTTGGCGAAGAATATTCTATCATTACGAGTGGAGACTGCTCCGTTACGGGCGTTGTTCCATAAGCTTCTGTGCAGCTTATTTCGTTTAACAGAGTTACCCAGCAATAAGGGGAAACCGTAAGATTTAGAAATCCCTTTATAATGTTGAAGCAGGCTACCGATGGTTCGTGTGACACAAGATATTCGCCTATTTCCTGCGCTGTTTGTTCAGGCGATTTCTTAGACATTTTGAGAAAAGGGAAGACCACAAGGGTAAGATGTCCCTTAAATTCTTTCTTTGTTTTCTGTAACTGTATTTGCTCTGCCGACGTGTCCACACCGTAAAGCGTCTGTATACCTGTAACAATCGCATTGGTAATCTGTTGCTCAATACTCATATTCCGTAACCCTAAAATTGTGTTATTTTCGCCGGCAAAGGTAAAAACTTAATCGCATATTAATAGGGTACACATCTGAAATAAAAAACATACCTTAGCCTGAAATATAATATCAGATATATGAAAAAAGTTAATATCATCAGTGTATTACTACTCACGTACCTTATCGTGATGAGTATTATCGGATGGCCGGGGAGAAAACCGGATTCCGACTATGTGCAGTATTTTGTGATAATGGGAATTTCACTTGCTGCTATTATACTGCTGCGACTGCTCCAGATACGGCGAATAAGAAGATGGAGAAACAAACAGAAAAATAACTTTTAAATTCATTTTTTATACATACTATCCCTACTATCCATTATATGTAAAGAATTTTGCCTACATTTGTCTGATTATATAGGATATTGAAGGTATGAAAGTTGTTTTTTATTTTTTGTTTGCGGTAATTTTAAATATTACTTCTTCGCTTGCCTTGCATGCACAACAGGCATACGCGTCTTCTGACGTCGTAAAAAAACAAGCAACTCCACTTACAATAGAAGTTATCGCCGTTGATAATCGTATAAAGGTTTTTAACGCCCCGGCAGGTAGCCGGCTTGAGATATACAGCGTAGTAGGCATCAAAGTAGCAGATATTGAGATGAAGCAACCCTGTGGCGAATATGTTGTAAACATAGCCAAAGGGTACTACATTATCCGTATCGGTGAAACCGTTAGAAAAGTAGCGATTCGCTGAAGAAAATTCATACAATTTGTTTAGGTACGTATTGAAGATAATAAT
>JAISES010000085.1 GCA_031263965.1 Prevotella sp.
AATGTGACTATTTGGGGAACCGGTAAAACATATAGAGAATTTCTTCATGTGGATGATATGGCGGATGCATGTGTGTTCTTGATGAATAATTATACTGGTAATGAAACAGTTAACATAGGCGTGGGACATGACATAACAATTCTGGAATTGGCACAGATAATTGCCGGCATTGCCGGATTTAAAGGCGAAATCCGTTTTGATACATCAAAGCCCGATGGAACCCCCAGAAAACTTTTGGATAGTTCAAAACTATATTCCCTTGGCTGGCATCCCGGGATTGGATTAAAGGAAGGCCTGCATACAGTCTATCAGGACTACCAGAAGCATAGCGATCAATATAGAAAATAACATGGTAATTACTCAGACACCTTTTCGCATTTCATTTTTTGGCGGCGGTACCGATTATCGTTCATATTTTGAACAATATGGAGGTGCCGTACTATCTACATCAATAGATAAGTATTGTGACCTTACAGTTCGTCATTTACCACCATTTTTTGATCATAGAATAAAAGCGGCTTATGCCACTATTGAATATGCAAAGAATATTGATGAAATAAAGCATCCGTCAATTAAGGCATGCATGAGATATACCGGAACCAATGATCTCTCCATAATCTATGATGCCGATCTTCCCGCCCGTTCCGGGCTTGGAAGCAGTTCTTCTTTTACCGTTGGATTGCTTAATGCTATACATGGTCTAAAAGGTGAATTTGTTGACGCAATTTCTTTAGGGAAGGAAGCGATCCATGTAGAACAGGATTTAATTGGCGAGAGTGTCGGGGTACAGGATCAAATGGCGGCGGCATATGGTGGTTTTAATATTATGGAGTTCTCGTATAATAATATATTGGTTAGACCTGTAGTTCTGTCATCGGAACGCAGACAATTATTAAACGATCATTTATTCCTTGTATACACCGGTTTACCTAGGTTTGCGAGTAAAATAGCATCTGAACAAATTAAGGTGACACCTCAAAAGACGGCTGAACTTAAAGAAATGCATCAAATGGTGTTTGAAGGTGAAAGAATACTTTCATCAAATAGTGATATATCTGATTTCGGCAAACTTTTAAATGAATCATGGAAGATGAAACGTTCTTTAACAGCTAAAATATCGAATTCCCTTATTGATTCACTTTATGAAAAGGCCCTGAGATCAGGGGCAATAGGAGGAAAATTAATCGGAGCGGGCGGGGGTGGTTATATTTTACTATTTGCTTCTCCCGATAGACAGAAAAAGATAATAGAAGAACTGGAGCTTATAGCCGTTACCTTTAAATTTGAAAATTTGGGAAGTAAAATTATTTTTTTCAGAAATGAGGAAAAAGGATGGTAAAATGCAGCGGGCGCTTATTACCGGAATGACAGGAATGGTCGGTTCACACATGGCTGACTTTTTACTAAAGAACACCGATTGGGAAATTTATGGAATGCAACGATGGCGCAGCCCGACTGATAACATTTCGCACCTTATTGAGTATATTAACAAAAAAGAACGTATATTTATCGAATACGGCGATCTTAATGATATTACTTCTCTTATTTCAGTTTTAAAGAAAGTTGAACCCGATTATATTTTTCATCTTGCCGCACAGAGTTATCCGCATGTAAGTTTTGTCGCTCCTCTTGATACGCTTAATACAAATATTTTGGGAACATGCCGTATTTTAGAGGCAATACATATCCTGCAACAAAATCCGCTTATACACGTCTGTGCTTCATCGGAGATATTCGGACGGGTAGGTTCAGACAAATTGCCGATTAACGAAGATTGTGTATTTCATCCGGCCTCTCCTTATGCAATATCTAAAGTTGGCACCGATTTAATCGGCAGGTTCTACGCGGAGGCTTATGGACTAATTGTTATGACAACACGGATGTTCACCCATACCGGGCCCAGGCGCGGGGATGTGTTTCATGAATCTACTTTTGCTAAACAAATAGCAATGATTGAAGCGGGGCTTATTCCTCCTGTTGTTAAGGTAGGAAATCTTGAATCCCTTCGTACATATGCCGATGTCCGTGACGCTGTTCGGGCTTATTACATGCTTGTAACAGTAAATCCCATTCGAGGTGAATACTATAATATAGGCGGTACATATACCTGTAAAGTTGGCGATACATTGCAGACCTTATTGAAATTATCAACAGTAAAAGACATAGAGGTGAAAATAGATTCGGGTCGTTTGCGCCCGATAGATGCGGATCTGCAAATACCCGACACTTCAAAATTTACCAGGCATACTGGCTGGCATCCCAAAATATCATACGAGAAAACCATGTACGATTTATTAGATTATTGGAGAAACAGGATAAAAAAAGAGGGAATGAAATTGGATAGATAGTAGGGGCTGTTCCAAAACTTCGGTTTTTGGAACAAGCTCATAATATCTTTTTATTCGCGGTGAAGGGTTTAATGCCTCATCCTTCAGGGTAAGATTGTTGATTAAATCTGAATAAATGATTGTATCGCCCCAAATACTTCCGCATGATCTCTCCCCCCATGTGCAATGGGATAACCATCATCGCATAGCCGTATTAATCCCTTGTTATAACGAAGAGCAGACTATTGGAAAAGTTGTTTCTGATTTTCGGAAAGAATTGCCGGGAGCAACAATATATGTATACGATAATAATAGCCAAGATAATACCGCACATAAATCATTAGAAAACGGCGCTGTTTTGATAAAGGAACCGCGTCAGGGTAAGGGTAATGTTGTTCGTAGTATGTTTAGAAATATTGACGCTGATATATATATTCTGGTTGATGGAGATGATACGTATCCGGCCGAATATGTACACAAACTTATAAAGCCGATTTTAGATCATGGGGTTGATATGGTAATGGGCGATCGGATTTCAAACGGGAGTTATGGCCATGAGAATAAACGAATGTTTCATAATTTCGGTAATTTGGTTGTTCTTAAAATGATAAATATTTTATTTGAAACTGATATGCATGATATTATGACAGGATATCGTGCCTTTAATCGGTTTTTTGTAAAAAACACCCCTATTCTTAGTAGCAGGTTTGAAGTAGAGACGGAAATGACCATACATGCGCTTGATAAAAAATTCTTATTACGGGAAATTCCAATAACTTATCGAGATAGACCAAAGGGTTCTACTTCCAA
>JAISES010000158.1 GCA_031263965.1 Prevotella sp.
TATACCTGTTGCGATACTCCGGGTATTGAAAATTTTGCCTTGCAGACCGAAGAGAACAACTATGTAATACCGGTTCTTAAAGAGATTTTAGCAATCAATCCGGACATTAAAATTCTGGGGTCTCCGTGGACGCCTCCCCGTTGGATGAAGGTAAATAACCTTACAGATAAGCAACCGTACAACTCGTGGACCGGCGGTCAGCTTAACCCTGTTTATTACCAGGATTACGGTACATATTTCGTGAAATGGATACAGGCAATGAAGGCTGAGGGTATAAAGATAGATGCTGTTACACCTCAGAATGAACCGTTGAACAGAGGAAACTCCGCCTCGCTTTTCATGGGTTGGAACGAGCAACGTGATTTTGTAAAGACAGCTCTGGCGCCAAAATTGAAAGAAGCCGGTTCGGATGTAAAGATATATTCGTTCGATCATAATTACAATTATGATAATATAGCCGATCAGAAAGATTATGTGACAAAAATATATGATGACAGCGAAGCTGCATCGTATATTGCGGGAGCAGCGTATCATAATTATGGAGGAAACCGCAGCGAATTGAATACTGTTCACGATAGATATCCGGATAAAGAACTGATATTCACGGAAACATCTATCGGCACATGGAACGATGGGAAAAATCTGGGGACAAGACTGATGGAAGATATGGAGGAAGTGGCTCTGGGCACTGTAAACAACTGGTGCAAAGCCGTAATAGTATGGAACCTGATGCTCGACACAGAGCGAGGCCCCAACAGGGATGGCGGATGCCGGACTTGTTATGGAGCGGTAGATATCGATATTGCGGATTTCAAAACCATAACCCGAAATTCCCATTATTACATTATCGGGCATCTTTCATCTGTAGTTAAACCCGGCGCCACAAGAATAGGGACGACCGGATATACGGCTACAGGGCTTACATACACTGCTTTTGAAAATACCAATGGTACATATGCGCTTGTTTTGTTGAATAATGCGAATGAAACCAGAAAAATTACAATCAGCGACGGAACGAATAACTTTACATATGAAGTCCCTGTAAAATCAGTTGTATCATATTTATGGAAAAAATAAATCTTATAATCATGAAAAAATATATCTACTCCATATTCATCATATCGGCGGTACTTATCTTTAATGCCTGTTCCGACGATGATGATAAAGTGCCCGGAAATCCGGAAATAAATGCAAAAACAGATTTTGGCAGCGCTATGTTTGGCGACAGCCTGCCATTTATTATTGACGTATCCGATAACGAGGTACCCCTTTCTACACTGAAAGTCCGTTTGTTCTACAGTGACGAGATGGTCTCTGAGGCTGTTATCCGTACCAAGACCGACGGGGAATATTCCGGAAAGATTTATATTCCTTTTTATGCAAATATACCGAACGGTACAGCGACATTGAAACTGGTGTTGCAGAACATTCATCTGACAATAACAGAAAAAGAATACGACCTACCCCTTACCCGTCCCGATTATCCATATCTGACACTGGTAACTGCTGATGAAGAAATACGAATGGAACGTAAAGCTCTTTATAATTATGAAGTGAAGAAAAATTTCCCGATGAAAATTTCCGCGTACATCAAAGCTCCGCCTGTGGGAACAAATGGAAATGAAATCACATTCGGATGGGAAGATAATGCTATTATAGAAGGTTCTGTCAATAATATTCCGTTTTCTAATTTCGCAGGGGAATACTCTGTCACTTTCAATACGCTCGACTATCAGGCAGCTCCGTTCATAATAGCTTATGCTATAAATGATGTTGGAATGACTCGTGTAAATGACGATAACTATAAAGTTGAAATGGATTTTGAACAAGGACAGGAAATTACCGTTAGCGGTATCGACGATTTCTCCGACTGGTGGATCGATCAGGACTTTTTCGTCAAATCAGGAGAAAACCTGACATTTACACCCATTACAGGGAAGTATCGCATAACAGCGGATTTCAATCATAAATACCTGAGAGTAGAGACGATGTCGGGTAATGGTCTGGCAACCCTTCAGGCAGACGGTACCGGTGCGATATGGATTATCGGCGATAATATAGGGAAGCCTTCACTCGGAAATACTACCGGCTGGGATACAGGTAAAGGTATCTGCATGGCTCCTGTAGGCGGCAAAAAATATCAGGTTACTCTCGTTGCCGGAACAAATGTAACACCGGGAAGCATCAACTTCAAGTTCTTCTATCAAAGAGACTGGGGCGGCGAATTTTCTGGCGAAGCTCTTACTACCACAAGCGATATTGTATTTGTCGGAAACGGCAGTAATGGCCGCGACAGCGGAAACTTAGGCGTTATAGAAGGAAAATCTTTTACAACGGGGAAAACATACGTATTCACTGTCGATGTTTCAGCCGGAATAGATATGGGTGTACTGACGGTAGTGGAAAAATAAATAAATAAAGGTTAAGATTAGTTGGTTATTAAGAAACTGTTTAAATTTTATAGCAAATTTTTTTTATAGGTATTTTTAGATGGATTTTTTCTTTTTTGCTTGCAGGTTTAGCGGGCTAAACCAAGAGTAAAAAGGGAAAAATACGCTGAAAGGAGCATAAAAAAAGTGCTCAGAAGTTTTTTTCATATCCTATAATAATATTTTTCGATAAAATTCAAACAGTTTCTAAACATGGGGTTGCCTTAAATGTCATTATATAGCAACCCCATGTTTTTCCTTAATGAAGCCGGTAATTATTTTGACCAGCGCTTTGCTGACAGGTGTATCAGGGTTATTATAGCTGTTCTTTAGCTGCTCCGTCATATCCTTTGTTTCACTTATCTTCAATACATGATCCATATTTTCAATGATTGTCTTTTGTGCTTTAGGATTAGCTTTGGCAAGGAGTTCCGCCTGGTCTGTTCCTACCTGAATATCCGTTGTTCCTTGTAATAGTAACACCGGGATGGTCAATTTACTTATTTCTGTCTGCGGATTGTATTTAAACCAAGATATCATGTATGGCTGCACGCTTGGGCGAAATAAGGCGTTGAGATAAACCGGCACATCCTGAATAGTTTCGCCATGCTCAAGTTTGTCGATATAAGAGAAAACCATATTCTTAATAGCTTCCGGCTGTCCTTGCATTTGTTTACCCAATTGCTCTTTTAAAATGTCGGGGGCAGGCACGCCGACTCCGGCAATAGAAATATATTTCGCTACTTTCGGATTATTTTGAGCAGCGATCATTCCTATTAAAGAGCCTTCACTGTGCCCGATAAGGATGATGTCAGAAAATCTTTTGTCTTCGGATAATTGGTCTATCCATGCTTTCGCATCGTTTACAAAGTCTTCGAAACGCACATCTTCTTCTTTTTGCTCTACTTTACTTTGACCAATGCCCCGTTTATCATAACATAATGTAGCTATATTGTTGTAAAACAAAGCATCAGACAGCATTTTAAATGTATTGCC
>JAISES010000168.1 GCA_031263965.1 Prevotella sp.
TTATAGGCTGTTTCCGCAGCCTTGCTATCGCTACCATAAGTTTTATGCCAGTCCTGTCCCGGGCCATACTGCTTCAATACACGGTTTAGGGGAGAGGCTTCGTAAACCGGCAGGGAATAGGGCTTTTGGTCATTACCGTTGCTGGAGATAGCTGCGGTCTTGACAGTAGCCGGATTGACATAGGCTCCGTTGTTATTCGCTATAGCTGCCGGAAGCCATGTCTTGTCCTCACGTCCGAAAGCGTCGTACTCCTGTATGCTTACAAGGTCTTTGCTGGTAGGAGTGATCCCATGCTGTACGGTCTGGCTGGGACGGCCTAATCCATCGAAGTACTGGATTTGGTCGAGATAGGTAGTACCCGCTTCGTTGGTGTAGGTGCGGGTACGGATATAGTTTTGGTCGCTTGACGGAAAGCTTGGGGTTGAAGGCGGGATAGTATTACCTGCCGCTACTTCCGTAAGCAGCGGGGTAGCTAGGTAATAAGCTATATAATTCCCTCCCGAAACTTCCGAAACTCCGGATTGTGTGACTTTCATCTGGTAGCGCCCTGCATCTAATTTATAACTGAAATCGGCAGACCAAGACCAAAGATCGGAATAATTGGAAGTCCCTTCCGGAATTTCCCTGATAATTTCTCCCGAATCAAGATTTGTTAAAGTAAAAGATGCTTCGGGGGCCGGACACTGGTCGAAGTAATTAAAGCCCTGATATATAATCAACTCAACCGGTTCACTGACAGTAAACAAAGTCCTGATTTCATAATCGTCAAAAATTTCGTTCCAAATAAGATTGTCATTATCTGTATTTATGCATCCCAGTTTAAAATTATAAAGTTTTCCCGTAACGTTTGGGCCATAAGTTTTCGTTGCCCTGATAGTGGTCGTTATATTCTCCCTTCCTGTCGAAACCACATAGTAGGTGCCGGCCGGAAGGCTGTCCATATTGAAAGAGGCCGATGTTGCACCCGACTCAAAGGCGCCGTATTCCAGAACATTATACCACAACACCCCTAACTCATCCAATAATTCCACTTCCGGATAGGACGATCCTGTAGCGGTAATAGAAACCGTTATATCCATCGGCCTGTTTATCGTAAACTTATAGGCTGTAAAATTATTCCTGCCTGTAAAGGAAGAATAGTTGCCGTTATTAACAGGGTTATCGGTATGCGTGTAAGTGAACAGGCCGCCCTTTTCCCCCAGGTCGAACGTGACCGGCCAGGACGGAGTGCCATACATAACAGTGACAATACGCCCGTTTTGACTATACCCTTCAACAACCACATAGTATGTGCCTGCCTGAAGATTACCGGCCAACAAGGAAGCCCGTTTAGTTGGTCCGCCGAGATATGATTCCGGTATGCTCCCGTCGCTGTCGTCATTATAGGCAATGGGCTTTCCCGAGGCATCCAGCAAGGATATATAAGTATCTTCCAGTTCCGATAAATTAGTATGCATGAATATATCCATAGGCACGGTTATCGTGAATTTATAGAAGACATCGTTGGTAGAACGGCCATAATAATCATTGGTAAAATTATTGGTATCATCACCCCAAAAATATTCGAAAGAGCTGTTCTTTATTCCGAAGTCTGTGGGATTGTCCATGGTATTGCCCATCTGGGCGAAAGCCTTCCCTGCCGGAAGCAAAAACAGAAATAGCAGCGTAATAGCATATGTAAAATTCTTCATGGCGGTCTGTTTTATTGGTTTTGGTAATGGTAGACGTAGTTTTGGATAACCTGCTTATTTCCATTATCGTTCTTGATATAGGTTTCTTTCAACCGCCCGAAAGCATCATAGTCGTAATAGGTAGTAATACCTGAAGGATCGGTGACAGTCAGTATGCCGACTAATGGTTTATAAGTGTAGACCGTTACAAGGGCATCTTTGAGTATTGTCGTATTTTTTCGCAAATCTTTTAATGCCTTTAAATCGTATTCTGACGGAACCAAAGCGCTGCTTACCCTGTCAACTAATGCCCTGCCCAATGCCTGTACTACCGTTGCATAGGTGGCATTTTTGATTTCGGCGATTGGGTACTGCCCACCATAGCCCCATAAGTAAGTTGTCGCAATACTATCTAATGTTGTGTATTGCTGCATGTTACCTTTTGCATCATAGATATCGTAAATTACATCTGTTCTTAAATTACCTATACCCGAGGCGGATGTCTGCACCGAGGAGGGCAGAATTGCATTATCCGGATAGATATTCTTTACTCGCCCTATTTCTTTGCCATTATGCGTTGTAACGGTTTCCAAAACTGTCGAAAGCATATTTCTATTTACCAGTCCGGTATTACCGGATGGATATGTCAGTTCCTTTACGTAATTTCCGTTAACACTATTTGTCTGAATAGTTTTTTTTATCCTGTTTTTGGAATCGTATTCGTACATTTCAACTTGTTTGACAGAATCTACAAGCATTTCATTTTTATATGAATACATAATATTCTTTTCAGATGAAATAAGCTGGGTGTAATAATCAATAAAATAAGGCATATCACCAAATTGTGAATTCACATAACCATAACAACTGGGTTCATACCCCAAAGATTTATTATTGTCCGGGCATCCTATAATTCTCCGCTTTACTTTTTGACCTACATATTTTTTTATATCAAGAGTGGCATATGAAAAGTCTTTCTGCGCAACTTTTTTTCCGGAACTATCATATTTTATTTGTCTGGATATAGTAGGATAGACTCCTACTTTTCGTTTATTTACGTCCAGTTCGCCAATACGGCTATATTCTAATGGAAAAAAATCAATATTTTCCATAGTTATTATCCCGCCATTATAACCCAATACATCGTAATCTGTTGATATTTTATAAAAAGAAACAGTTTTTCCATTATCCATATTTCCTGTTTGCTCATATTTTGTGACACAGTCGTAATTTACTTTAAAATCGAAGGCTTCACTAACAAGAGGCTTTTCACCGATAATAAGAGTGGGATATGTCAGGAGGTTGCTTCCCCCTGAATAAGCAGCGTCAGCATCACACACATAAACATAGGAGTCAACAAATAAATCTTTATATATATTAATTGGAATATTCGGTTTCCCTTCTCCATTTTCGTTTATTCCATACTTGTATATAGCAGTAACATTCTCATCTGTACCAGTCGATGATATTGTTTTTTTTATTCTTAATCCTCCTCCGTAAATTAATTTATTATCATGTTTAATTCGATGGGATTCGTACTCAAAATCTTTATAACCCCCTGTCGGATAAGTTATTCTTTTCAACGAATAGTAGTTTGGAACAGGATCTCCCGATGTTCGGGGAAGCCAATATAAATTATCCATAATGTTTGCTACCGGCTCAAGGTCTCTGGGTATTGCTTTATTACAGTTAGATTGCCTCACATATGCTATGTTATTAGACTCCGAATGGAGAGCGGCAAAGCCGCCAATATCGGTAGTATAACTCTTATAATATCCCCACTGGTCAGGATAGGCTAATAATTTATCTCCCCATTCGGGCAAATAGTATTTGAACGAATATTCTTGAGGAGGGACTAAATTATCAGAACAGTTTACCGTAATTTTATCTAACAGGAGATGAAGTAAGCCTCTGGAATTTAAATTTTGCATATAGGAGAAAGCGATATTTAATATCTGTTTGTTTTCTCTTTTATTGGTAACGGTTATTGAATTTATAATATGTTCCCGATTTAATCCTGATTGTCTGTTAAATTTTATTATCTCATTATCAGTAATGATTTCATCAACAAAAAGAGAATAGAATTTTAATTCCGAGGAATAAGTATGGCCATCGACAAAAAACTGGGCTTCAACAACACCGGAAGACTTCCATATACCAGTAGGTGCACTTTGGACATAAAGTGTATTTCGCATAACCGGATGTATAACATGTATCATTTTGTATTTAAAAATGACTTCTTCATTAAAAAGAGACGATATCCGGGTCAGAGGCCAGCTAGTTTCTTCGATATAACTATCTAAGAGCGTCTGTTCATTTAAACCATTTTCCCCAAAAATATATTTAATACCTTCCGTATCAACAATAGACATGTTTTGAAAAAGGGATGAGCCATTGGATAAACTGATTTTATCCCGGTTCCTTCCTAACACATCCACTTGCTTATTAACACGATCGTTTATAATAAAATAACCTTGAGTAGAAGGTAGTTGATATGAAAACAGATCGTATAGTCCGTCGCATATATAGGCCGGATCAATACTTCTATTAACGGTCTGAGTGGCTTCCTGACCATTTAAGAGCATACCCGCCAGATAGTAATCTCGTTCCCAGCTTGGATTTCCGGCTCTTGACAAAGTTTGTTCGTCATAGAAATTACTTTTTTCGTCGGGTTTACCAGATATGGTGCGTATGACTCTATATCCACCGGCTCCTATATTCCAACCTGCGCCCACATCACCATCATATTCCATATATTTTATTCCTCCGGCATGATATGATAAAGAGATGGGAATGGTTAAGCCCTTGATTTTTACTTCATACAGAGGTATTTCTATTTGAGGTAATCCATTATATTCCGTAACCGGATAATCCATGTATTTTTGAAATAGTTGGCTTTGGGGTGTTGGCGGTATTACCCTGGGTGTCTGTTCTGGATAAAGACTAGATTGACGATTTTGCGCAACCTTCATCCTGCTTATTTTTAAACTATCTTGCGACATCTGAACCGAATCGGAGGGTAATTGACCTTTTACTTGTCTAACAGACATACTGGTCAACAGTAGTATGAATAATATTTTTCTCATAGTATATATCTTGTGTTTTATTTTTTAACAATTATTTCATTCACAAACAGATTATTGGCAGTAATCCTCAGCACATAGTTATTCGGCCTGAGATTCGAACAATCGATCGTTTCATTGTATGTACCTTTAGCCTTTTGTTGTGCCTTGATCTTTTTGACAGGCATGCCTTCAATCGAGTACAGCTCAAACGATACCTTTGCATCCTGTTTAAGTTCATATTCCAAATACATCTGCGATTCCACAGGATTCGGATAAATCTTACAGGCCATCAGGTTTTCCAAAGTCACTGTTTTTGC
>JAISES010000217.1 GCA_031263965.1 Prevotella sp.
GTTAAAAAAAAGTTTTACCTTTGTTGCCCGTTTAAGATCAAGGTGCCATAGCTCAGTTGGTAGAGCAAAGGACTGAAAATCCTTGTGTCCCTCGTTCGATTCGTGGTGGCACCACATAAGTAGACGACTCCCAAAGCCCACTCGCCTTTGGGAGTTTTTGTTTTTAGCAGGTATCTTATTATTATCCAAAATATTTTCTATATTTGTTCCTAAAAAAATTGTGAAAGAAGAAAAACTAAAACTATATGAGAGCCTATTTATGAAATATTTTCCAAAGGTAAAATATTTTATAAACAGCTTTATTAAATCTTCTTCTGTAGCCGAGGAATTAGCGCAAGATGTATTTGTCAAAATATGGGAAAACATAGATAAAATTACATATATTGAATACCGGGGCGCTTATATTTACCGTATTGCACGCAATAAGGCAATAGATTATATCTCTCAAAAATATAAGGAAGATATTTTTATAGATAATCTCAAGCTAAAGGAAGATTATTCGATAGAAGAAGGTTTTTATGCCAAAGAGTTGGAGATACTTATCGAATTAACCGTTAGTAGAATGCCTCCTCAAAGAAAAAAAATATATGAAATGAGCCGGATAGAAGGACTGACTAACGATGAGATTGCCGAAAATCTGAATATTGCAAAAAAGACGGTTGAGAATCATTTAAACTTAGCCTTAAAAGAATTAAAAAAAGTAATAACTATTTTTCTTTTCTTTTTTCTTTCAGTTTAAAAAATTGCAAATCAGCACTTTATTTTATTGATTGAGAAAATCTTTAAAAAAAATAGTTTTTGAATTGGGTGTAGACTCTTTTTTTCGAGTTATATATGAAAATAAGAGCTATGTCCAAAACATATCAGATAGTAAATTTTTTTTTAAAAGGTGAATATTCCGAAGAAACCAAAAAGAAATTCTACCGATGGTTCTTTTCATCTAACGCCAAGTTAGAAAAAGAGGAAGCATTGGTTAATCAATGGAACGAAATTGATATTGAGGCCGATTCTTCGACAAGGGATTCATACAATAAAGTCATAGCTAATCTCGGTATCGAATCAAAGAAGAAACAAAATCTGGAATTAAGGTACAAGTTGCTTAGAATCGCAGCCGCTATCTTCATTCCTGTTATTTCCATTATCTCTGCCTATTGGTATGTTCAAAGTTCCGACAGACAGCCTGTAGAGTTTGTCGAACATTTTACACCGAATTCTAATATTGAAACTATTAATTTACCTGACGGCTCGTCTGTGACAGTGAATTGCGGTTCCATTATTATATACCCGCGTAATTTTACGAATAAAAGCAGGGAAATATTTTTGAGTGGGGAGGCAAAATTCACAGTGATCCCGGATAAAAAAAGACCCTTCATTGTGAAGACAAACGATATGAATATTGAAGCCTTAGGTACCGTGTTCAATGTTTCTTCTTATGCCGAGAATAGCCAGACTGTGGCGACTTTGGTCGATGGGAAAGTGAGGGTGGATATGAAAAAATCAAAAAAAGATTATGTGCTTGATCCCTTACAGCAAGTGGTCTTTGACAGGAAAACCGGGAAATCTTTCAGCCAACGGGCAAAAATTGATCTTGAACTGGCTTGGGAAGAGGGACACCTGGTTTTCCGCAATGCATCTATCGAGGATATCATGCAGGAAATTCAACGTAAATATGACGTTAGGATCTATGCTAATTATAAAGAAATCAAAAATGAAAAACTAACTGTCAGATTTAATAATGATGAGCCCGTTGAAGAGATATTCAAGACACTGAGTATGCTTATCAGAGGGTTCAATTACAAGATAAAAGGAGAAAAAATATACATTTATCAATAAAAAAATTACCCATGAAAAAAAAGACCGGAAAATTTTTGCAGGCAAATTTCATCTTATTTTTTTGCCTGCTCTTACCCATGAATGTCATGGCACAAACACAGCGTATAAGCATTAAGAAAAATAATGTGACGATAGCTGATATTTTCGAAGAAATAGAAAAACAATCGAAATTGGCTATTGCATTCAATGCTTCTACAATTGATGTAACACAAAAAGTATCTGTGGACGTTGAAGACCAATCTCTCGAAGATGTTCTTTTCAAGATTCTCGAAGGCACGAATACAGCATTTAGGATACAGGACGGACGCATCATAATTTTGCCTGTATCGCAGGCTGCGGTATCGACAAATACCGTATTGCAAAATGGCACAGGAACACTTATTAAAGGAATAGTAACCGATAGCTCGGGTGAACCTCTTATTGGCGTTTCTGTGAAGGAGGCGAACTCGTCGATAAGTACAACAACAGATATTGACGGCAAATTTACAATGAAGGTGCCGGATAAGGCAACGCTTACAGTTTCTTATCTTGGTTACAGGACTAAAAATATAAGTATTGGTAGCAGAAGCACAATAGATGTTATACTCGAAGAAGATAATAGAATTCTTGAAGAGGTTATTGTTATTGGATATGGTACCATGAAAAGAGGTGACATCAACGCTTCTATAGTATCGGTTAAGCCCGAAGATTTAGTCAAGGCAACCTCACCCAATTTTTCCGCAATGCTTATGGGGCGAGCTGCCGGGCTTACCGTTTCACAGACAAGTGCTCAGCCGGGTGGAGGAATAGAGGTCCTTATTCGGGGAGCGGCATCTACAGGCGCGGGTAACCAACCATTATATGTAATTGACGGTTTCCCTGTTGCTAATGACGGTGTTTATCTGAATAGCGGTACGCAATGGAATGCAGGCTCCCGTAGTCCTTTGAGCGATATTAATCCGAACGATATTGCATCCATTGAGATATTGAAAGATGCATCGGCAACGGCTATCTATGGGGCGAGAGGTGCTAATGGTGTGGTGCTTATTACAACTAAAAGAGGAACAAAGAATACGAAAGTAGAATACAACATGAGTACTTCGGTGCAAACAATTATCAAAACGCCGGAATTGCTTACTGCCAGTGAGTTTATGAGAGAACAGGAACGTTATAATAATGACCAATATCTGATGACGAATAAAATATATCCTTATGGAGACACCGATCCTTCCAACGTAAGCCCGTATTATCCCAAATATACGGAAGAGGAGATGCTTGCCGGCGGAACAGGTACAAACTGGTATGATATGATTACCCGCACCGGAAAAGTCAATCAGCACAACCTTACGGTCACTTATGGTAATGATGCGGTCAAATCTCTTGTTTCTTTTAATTTTTTTGATCAGGAGGGGGTTGTAAAAACATCAGGATATAAAAGATATAGCCTGCGCTATAATCTTGATCATAAAATCACAAGTTGGTGGGATTATGGCATATCGGCATTAGGTTCATATGCTGTAGAAAAAAACGCGGCTTTAGGAGGAGACCGGGACACAAATGCGGGCATAATAGAATCGGCGCTTAATTATAGCCCCTTGATTGAAGCAGAAAGAGACCCCGACACCGGAAGATGGGTAGAAGACCCGAGTCAGGCTATGTTGAATCATCCATTGTCGTATCTTGATATGCAGGACAAAACAAAAACAAAACGCTTTTTATCGACAGTCTATACCAATCTACATATTATAAAAGATGTGGTATGGATAAGATTATCAGCCGGCACCGACATCAGAGAAGGGCTTAGGCAAGCCTATTATCCTATGTCTACCCGCTACGGCAGCCAGATTGGAGGAGATGCAAATATCAACGCTGCGTACAGGGAGGATTATTTGGCTGATGCGGTCATAAATTTTCAAAAAACATTCAATGATAAGCACAAACTCATCGCCATGGGTGGATATTCTTATCAGGTTATGAATTATGAGAATGTATATGCTCGGGCCATGGGTTTCACATCCGATGAAGTATCGTGGTACCGGTTGCAGGCAGGCGAGAAAAGACCCGTTGTGAGTTCATCTAAAACGAAACATGTCCTTGCCTCATACTTCGCTCGTATTCAATACGCGCTTTCCGATAAGTATTTGTTTACATTTACAGGACGTGTTGATGGCAGTGATCGTTTCGGGGAAAATAACCGCTATGCCTTTTTCCCATCAGGAGCCTTTGCTTGGCGTGCCATCAGCGAAGATTTCTTAAACGATATAAATTGGCTGTCCGATGCCAAGTTAAGGGTAAGTGTAGGTCAGGTAGGTAACGAAAACATAGAGAATGGCGCTGCCTCTGAATATTATCAATTCGAGGGACGAAATTATTATTTCGGAGACAATGAGAAACGCGGTGTAAACTTGGGTAAATTCGGAAATCCTAACCTGAAATGGGAAACTACGACCGAAGTAAACTTTGGTATAGATTATGGATTTTTCCATAACAGGATAAATGGTAGTATCGACGTTTTCTATAAAGAAATAAAGGACCTGTTAAGTTATCGGGATTTACCCCATACGTCTATTATTGGAAATATTCCTTGGAACATAGGGAAAACGCAGAGTTCAGGTCTGGAAGTAACGTTGCATACAATTAACTTCGAAGGCCCGTTATATTGGGAATCGACGCTTACTTACACTTCGTATCATGACAAATGGAAAGAGCGAGATCCTAAAGTGATCCTGAGGCCATACGAAAAAGAAAATGCGCCTCTGACCGCTTTATATGCTTTGATACCCGACGGGATAAAACAGCCGGGAGAAAGTACACCTCATATGCCCGGATTATTGCCCGGACAGCAGAAATATAAAGACATAAACGGTTTGGATGCAAACGGTAACCTCACTGGAACCCCTGACGGTAAAATAGATCAAGCTGATGTAGTATATGTGGGGACTCATGCACCTAAATTTACAATAGGATTCAACAATAAATTCAAATACAAAGGATTCGATCTCAGTTTCTTCCTCTATTACTCGGTGGGTGGATACAGATGGCCTGTTACACAAGTGGAACATGGTGTATATGGCGGGTACGGTACGCAAAGACTGAAAGATAATTATAACTTCCTGAAAGAAATACAGAATCGTTGGGGGTCTGACAACCTGAATGCGACAATGCCAAGTGGCGAAGTGAACAGTTATGATGCATTTGGCGCACCTCATTATGAGAAAGCATCCTATTTGCGTCTCAAAAATCTTACATTAGGATATGATATTACGAGTTTGTTTAAAACAAGCAAATTGAATGTACGGATTTACTTTACGGGAGAAAACTTATTTACCCTTACAGGATATAAGGGGTTCGATCCGGAAGTTGAACGGGATAGGGCTTCATACCCACAGCAAAGGACATTCTCTTTAGGTTTAGATGTTAAATTTTAATACAAGGCTATCATGAAAAATATAATCAAATATTTCGTTTTATTAGTTAGTTTGTGTTTTTCTTCATGCGAAGGAGACTTGAATCCAACATTATACGGGACTATAACCAGTGAAGACGCTTTCAAAACCCCTCAGGATTTGGAAGCGGCAACTACGGCATTATATTATGAACTAAGACAAAAAGGATGGGGCCCATATATGTTTAGCGACGGTAGTTCATTTGTCATGGACGAAGCGGTAACGGATGAATGGACCACAAAATGGGCATGGGCTAATTTCCTGAACGGTACGTGGACTACCGAAGAAATAATGGCTGTCGGATTTTACAACTGGGTCGCCCCCAACGTTACCCGTTGTACATATACTATCGCTCGTATCGAAGAGTGTGCATTAGGCGAAGATGTAAAAACCGAATATATCTCACAAATCAGGGCATTGCGTGCTTTCTTTATGTTTGACCTCTATCGTTTCTACGGGCCTATGCCGCTGATAATCGAAGCCGACCGTGCCATTAATCCCGATCCGGATTATAAGCCGGAAAGACCTTCGGCCGCATCCGTTGAAGAATTCATCACGACAGAATTAAGAGCCGCCGCCGACCTGTTGCCGGTAGAATGGCCCCAATATGGCCGCGTTACCAAAGGAGCCACGCTGCATTATTTGCTTAAATATTATATGTTTAAAAAAGAATATCAAAATGCACTAAATATTGCCAATGAAATAATCGGGTTGAATTATTATAGACTTGAAGAAAAATATGCCGATATATTTTCTGCACAGCATGAAGGTAACCGTGAGTTGATATTTGTGGTGCGAGCCGAAGCTTTGGCTGATTATGGAATGCATACATACGCCAATACCCTTCCTGGAGATTTTGCATCACCTCATGGGAATGTTATTGACGGATGGAATGGGCATCGCATGCCCTGGGCATTCTACGACACCTTTGATGAAGATGATACAAGACGTGAATTGGCTGTGATAGAATATACAACAAGAGCCGGCGCCACAACTAACTTGAGACAAACAGGAGATATCGGCGCATTGCCTTTGAAGTATGGCATTGACCCCGAAGCGTCGGGTATATGGGCGGGAAATGACAAAGTATTGGATCGATACGCCGAAGTTCTGTTGTTCAAGGCCGAAATTTTGAATGAATTGAATGGTCCCAATAATGAAAGTGTCAATCTGATAAACGATATCCGGAAACGCGCTTTTGGCGCAGGTGTAACCTTTCCTTCCGAAATAATATTGAGCGAAGAATTCAATACAGAAGTAAATGGAGAGGAAGTAGGTGCCTTCACCATGAAGAATTATGATGCAGCGTATGGCGCTGCATGGACATACAATATTGACAATAATAGTATCTTATCGGGAGAAAACGCATTACACATAAATGTGATAAAATCGAACACCGATTTTTGGACACTTCAAGTTCGCGCCGATAATCAGCCCGTAAGGAGTGGCCATGATTATACCATCAGATTCAAGGTAAAAGCGAGCCAAAATATGAATCTTGATTTCCGTGCCGAAGGACCTTTAGCCCATACGGAGTTGATTCCGTTAGAGGCAAATACAATAAAGAATGTTTCTTTCGATACGGCTCCGGCCGGATCAGATGGTATTTGTGTGGTTTTCTTTGCGTTAGGAAACACCGGAGATAATTACGATATATGGATTGATGCATTTGAATTTGAAGCTAAAAAACAGGTATCGGCCGGAACAGGAAATTATCTTGTCAAATTATCTGATTTTCCAAGTAAAGAAAGCCTCCGGGATTGGATTTTGAAAGAAAGAGGTTGGGAATTCTGGTACGAAGGAAAAAGAAGAGAAGACCTCATACGTATGGGTAAATATATAGAAGTAGGGCAGCAAATAGGAACCAATTTCGATGAAAAGAATCTGCTTTTCCCCATACCCTCACATGTATTAATCGAAAATCCGAAAATAACTCAAAATCCGAGATACTAAAATATAATTACCTAATTATTTTACAGAATAAAAAATCAAAATCTAATATGATAATGAAAAAAGTATTTAATGCCTCTATTTTATTCTTGTTTTTTGTACATATTGTTTTCATGGGATGCCACGGATGCAATCAGGATGCTGGTCAAGATGATCCTGATCCAAATCCCGGCTCGGAAGAAACTTATGATCTGAAGGTGATTGACATGCATATCCGCGATCCTTTTATATTGGTGGACCATGATAATCAAGTATATTATCTGCATGTGAATGGAGATAAAAAAGTCAAAGTGTACAAAAGCAAAGATTTAACTATGTGGAAAGACAAGGGTACATCTTTTGCTCCAGGAAGTGACTTTTGGGGAAAATCGGATTTTTGGGCACCTGATGTATATCATTACCAGGGTAAATATTATCTGTTTATCACACTTAGCGCACCGAACACAAAACGTGGAACCTCTATTTTGGTTGCCGATAATCCGGAGGGACCATTCAGGCCTTTGGTAAACAAGGCGGTTACACCTTCTGATTGGATGTGCCTTGACGGCGCGCTTTATACGGACAAGGATAACACACCGTGGATATTATATTGTCATGAGTGGCTCGAAGCAGGAGATGGAGAAGTGGTCGCTCAGCAGTTGAAGGCAGACCTGACAGAAACAGTTGGTAATCCTCGAGTTTTGTTCAAAGCATCTGATGCTCCATGGGTAGGTGATATATCTTCAGGAACCACAACGGGAAAAGTAACAGACGCTCCATTTATTCATGAGCTGAATAATGGGCAATTAATTATGCTGTGGTCGAGTTTCCGTAAAGATGGTAAATATGCTATCGGGCAAGCGATCTCAAAATCGGGTAGCGTATTAGGCCCATGGACACAGGAGACAGAATCGTTGAATGACGACGACGGAGGCCATGCCATGCTATTTAATGATATTAAAGGTCGCCTGATGATTTCTTATCACTCGCCAAACAGTAATACGGAAAGACCGATAATCAAGCAGGTATATATCAACAATGGTAAAGTTGTCATCTCTAACTAAACCAACAATGAAAAACAAGATCGCTTTATTTTTGACATTTTTTTTGTCAACTCACTTGGTTTTTTCCCATGACAATAAGGTTTGTGCTATTCATACAGACCACACATCGCTGATTTTTACGGTAAGCGAAAACGGCAGGTTAACGTTCCGATATTACGGGAAGAAACTTAGTGACGAATCTGCATTCGTAAATGTGAAAAGTTATGGAAAAGCCGATACCGATCGTGATCTCAGTTATGAAGTTTATCCGACAAACGGATTAGGCTATACGAACGAACCCGCTTTGAGTTTAATTCATTCGGATGGAAGCCTTATTACTGAAATGGCATATATCGGTGAGGAAACAGCAGATAAAGATGAAAATGTTTCACACACGATAATCAGCTTGAAAGACAGAGTATATGACCTGACGGTTAACCTTCATTTCGAATCATATCAAAAAGAAGATGTGATAACACAATGGGTTGAAGTAAAAAACAATGAATCCGGAAAGATAATCCTGAAAAACATATATTCTTCTTTCCTCAATCTACGGGCAAACAGTTACTACCTAACCCATTTCAATGGGGCTTGGGCAGGAGAAATGAATTGCGTGGAAGAGAAACTGGATTACGGCATAAAAAGTATAGAATCGAAGAAAGGAGTGCGAACTACTCAAACGGAGAATCCATCGTTTATATTGTCATTTGATCATCCGGCAGAAGAAAATTCGGGTGTTTGTTACGGAGGAGCTTTGGCCTGGTCAGGCAATTACAAGTTATTGTTCGAAATGGATGAACAGGATCATTTGAATATACTATGCGGTATAAATCCTTATTTGTCGGATTATACGCTTGATAGAAAAGAATCTTTTGTTACACCCAAAATGGTTCATACTTTCAGCAGAGAGGGCCAAGGGCTTATCTCACGCAATTTTCATAACTGGAGCCGTCGGTATGCGCTGAACAATGGTTATAAAGAACGCCCCGTTGTGTTGAACAGTTGGGAAGGAGCTTATTTTGATTTTACCGAGGAAACCATTCTCAAGATGATAGACGATGCCGCAAATATGGGAGTGGATTTGTTTGTTTTGGATGACGGTTGGTTCGGAAATAAATATCCACGCAATAGCGATAATGCAGGATTAGGCGATTGGAAAGTAAATAAACAAAAGTTGCCAAACGGATTGCAATATCTGATTAAATATGCTGAAAATAAGGGTGTACGGTTCGGAATATGGATTGAGCCAGAAATGGTAAACCCTAAAAGTGAACTTGCAGAAAAACATCCTGATTGGATAGTGCAAAGTCGTGGGCGTGATAAAATAACGCTGAGAAATCAACTGTTGCTTGATCTTACAAATCCTAAAGTACAAGATTTTATTTGGAATATGGTAGATGATCTTTTATCGGAAAATGAAGGCATCTCTTACATTAAATGGGATGCCAACAGACATGTGGAGCAGGTAGGATCAACATATTTAGATGCCAATAAACAAACACATTTTTGGATGGAATATACCAAAGGGCTTTACAATATTTATGAAAAAATAAGAACGAAATATCCGGAACTTATCTTTCAGGTATGTGCTTCAGGTGGCGGACGCATTGATTATGGTTCACTTCCTTATCATAATGAATTCTGGACATCAGATAATACCGACCCGCTCAAGCGATTATATATACAATACTCAACTAATCTGATTTATCCTCCTGTGGCGAC
>JAISES010000238.1 GCA_031263965.1 Prevotella sp.
ATTCGGATACTTCTTTTGGGGATAGGCCTTTACCCAGCATTAATAGGCAGGGGACTTTCACATAAGAGCGTCGATCCGAAACGGTACGCCGGTACCGTTCCAAGGTTTGTACTTCTGATGGGGACAAGGTTATTTGCATTGAGCAAAAATAGAAATTTTCTCTGACTTTTTCGCAATCCAGTTACTTTTGAGTATAAACAGTTTCTAAATACGTCATTAATTTTTAGTTGAAAACTTCATCCAGTATCCTGGCAAGCCGGAGCCCTCCTCTTTGCAGTTGCAACTCCATCACATATTTGTACTTATAGCTATATGCATACGACAACTCATCTCCGGATTTTATACTTGCATATATATCGTTTGCCAGCAAATAAGTATCGTACATCCAATCGTCCAGTGTTCCGGCTTGGAGTTCTTGCTTCTTTTCTTTCTCTATGGTATCTAATATGCCGGCATATTCCGTATAACTATACCCCTCATTATCTACAATCTTAGAGTCCCATACCGAATGAATATTAGTAGGACTTCTAAACCATGTTACCTGAATTTTATTCCCGCCCAAATCTTCTTCTCTGCCGGCATGCATAGGTTGATGAGCATCCCCCACCAAATGCACAAGAAAATAAAGGGCTATCCTCTTATCATTATCCGAGGAATTTTTATCTTTCAGAATAGCTTCAAGCTTAGGTATCTCGCTATAAGCATTCTCCTGCGATATATTTTTGATATGATTTATATAATCCTGTTTAGACAAGCCTCCGGGAGCATTTACAAAGTGCCATATGTGCGTATGCTTCCATTGTCCGGTAGTATCAGACTTAATAAAGTCTGCCCAATTAGCCCAATACGCCATTGGGTATCCATCCAATAACTTATCGATTTTCTTCCTGGTTTTCGATTTTATATTTTTTTCTGCTATCCGGGCTATAACCCGATGCCCCGTTGTACCCCATGCCAATAATTCGTGAGGCAATGCAATTCCTGCTATAAGGGTTGCTATAATTAATAATCGTCTCATATTTTGATATTTATATATTTTGATAAGAAGTCGCATAATTTCTTTACAGCCAATGCGCGGTGGCTTATTTTATTTTTGGTATCCATACCAAGTTCGGCAAAAGTCTGAGCATATCCGGAAGGACGAAAAACGGGATCGTATCCGAAACCTGCCGTACCATGCTTTTCTGTCAGGATATCACCATCTATCCGTCCTTCAAACAAATGCTCTTCACCATTTAATATTAAAGCGACTACAGTGCGAAAGCAAGCTTTGCGGTCTGTTTCACCATCAAGTTCTTTCAATAGTTTTTCCATATTGGCTTTAGCATCATGGCCATCGCCTGCATAACGAGCTGAAAACACGCCCGGAGCGCCGTTCAGGGCTTCAACTTCGAGGCCTGTATCATCCCCGAAACAATCATAGCCATATTTTTCTTTCACATACTTTACTTTAATCAAAGCATTATCAATCAATGTAGTACCTGTTTCATCTATATCTTCGTCGCAACCAATATCTTTAAGGCTGAGTATTTCAAAATTATCTTTGACTACTTCTCTTACCTCTTCCAATTTGTGAGCGTTATTAGTTGCAAATACCAGTTTCCTTTTCATTTTTTCAATTGATTATATGCTTCCAAAGCTTTTTCCAATACGATAAGGGCATTACCTAAATCTTCCTTATTCAGCACATAGGCAATACGTACCTCATCCTTTCCCAGCCCGGGAGTTGTATAAAAACCCGATGCCGGAGCCATAAATATAGTCCGGCCTTCATACTCGAAATCAGAAAGACACCAGGCACAGAATTTATCCGCATCATCGACAGGCAAACGGGCAACTGTGTAAAATGCGCCCATAGGGATTGGCGAGTACACGCCCGGAATGCGGTTTAGCGTATCTATCAAAAATTTTCGCCTTTCTACATATTCGTCATAAGTACCCCGTATGTATTCGGGGCCCGCATCTAACGAAGCTTCAGCAGCAATCTGCCCTACCAAAGGCGGGCTCAATCGCGCCTGGCATAGTTTCATTACTGTTTTCCGAAGTTCTTTGTTCTTTGTTATCAGGGCGCCAACACGTATACCACATTCGCTAAAGCGTTTTGATACGGAATCTATCAGCACGACATTTTCTTCTATACCAACCAGATGACACGCCGAAATATAAGGTGAATTGGTATAAATAAAATCCCTGTAAACTTCATCGGAAAACAGATACAGATCATGTTTCTGCACGATGTTCTTTATTTGGTTCATTTCTGTGCGCGAATACAAATACCCGGTGGGATTATTCGGATTGCAAATCAGAATGCCTTTTGTGCGTTCATTGATAAGAGCCTCAAATTTTTCGACCGGCGGCAAAGCGAAGCCTTCATCTATAGTAGAAGAAACAGTACGGATCACCGCTCCTGCCGATGCGGCAAAAGCCATATAATTTGCATATGCAGGTTCGGGCACAATAATTTCGTCGCCCGGGTTGAGACAAGCCAAAAAGGCAAACAATACAGCCTCCGAACCGCCTGTTGTTATAATTATATCATCAGCCGATACATTTATATTGTACTTTGCATAATAACCAACCAGTTTTTCCCTGTAAGAACGGTAGCCGTCACTAGGGCTATACTCCAGTACCGTCCTGTCAATATTGCGTATTGCGTCCAAGGCTTCCTGCGGGGTTGGCAAATCCGGCTGCCCTATATTTAAATGATAAACTTTCAGGCCTCTGGCTTTAGCTGAATCCGACAAGGGAGCCAACTTCCTGATAGGAGAACTAGGCATATTCAATCCTCGTTGCGAAATTTTCGGCATAATTATAATTATGGTATATAAATGAGCCACAAATATACAAATTATAAGGAAAGAGTATGCCGGTCATGGTCGGAAGATTTTTATATACTGTATGATATTTAAGTAATGAAAACAATTTAATGCGACATTATTTTCGTTTTTGTCATGCTGACGGAAGGAAGCATCTCGTGTATATTTTGTTTTGGAGAAACGGGATCCTTCGTTT
>JAISES010000292.1 GCA_031263965.1 Prevotella sp.
CAGAAATTGTTAGCCAACAGACTAACAGGAAAATACATCCATCGTGTAAATGAAGGATTCAGCCATAAAGGAATCGCCGTATATATTGGTATCATGTGGTGTATGATATGTCTTACCACATTTGTCGTATTCAAAAATAATCCGGCGATGCAATATGTAATGATCAGTTTAGGGGTAATTGGCTCCATTGCCCAGATTATAGTCTTACGTAAGAAGAAGAAAAAACAGGCTGTGATGTTGGAAAATGCTTTAATAAAAAAGGATGACAAATATTTAAAAATATCGTAACAATTATAAGAAACTGTTTGAATTTTATCGAAAAATATTATTATAATTTGAAAAAAAACATAGATTCATGTTATAAAATATAGATATTATATTTTGTTATCTAATGATATTTATTTTCCTTTGTGGACACAGGTTAAGGTAATCAGAAAACAAGAAAACAGATATGGAAAACAACAACGAACCGAATAATCAAATACAAATAGAACTGCCGGAAGATGTTGCCCAAGGCATATATTCCAATCTTGCTATCATCGCTCATTCATCATCAGAATTCGTCATCGATTTCGTACGCATCCTGCCCGGACTGCCAAAAGCAAAAGTTCAGTCCCGGATAATATTGACACCCGAACATGCGAAACGCCTGTTATATGCGCTAAATGACAACATCAACAGATTTGAATCGCAAAACGGACCAATCAGCGCCGACAATTCATCCGGATTTTTTCCTCCCATAGGCAACGGACCTATCGGAGAAGCATAGCGCTCTGAAAAAACCTAAGTGTTTTAACATATTTAACTAAAAAAATATCATGAAAATTGGAATTCCTAAAGAACTCAAAGCTTTTGAAAACAGGGTGGCTGTAACACCCGCAGGTATACTCGAATTAGTAGCTAACGGACATGATGTATATGTTCAGACAGCAGCCGGCGTAGGCAGCGGATTTGCTGATACGGATTACACGAATGCCGGAGCTAAAATATTGCCGACGATGGAAGATACGTATGCTATCGCCGACATGATTGTAAAAGTAAAAGAACCAATACAGCAAGAATACAATCTTATACGCGAAAATCAAATTATATTTACGTACTTTCACTTTGCATCCAGCCTGGAACTTACCGAAGCCATGATAAAAAGCAAAGCGGTTTGTATAGCTTACGAAACAGTGGAATTACCTGACCGGTCTTTACCTTTATTAGTGCCAATGAGCGAGGTCGCCGGACGTATGGCAATACAGGAAGGCGCTCGTTTCCTCGAAAAACCTCATTTAGGTAAGGGTGTATTACTTGGGGGAGTACCGGGTGTCAAACCAGCCCATGTAATAGTTATCGGTGGCGGTATAGTTGGAGCGCAATCTGCCAAAATAGCAGCGGGAATGGGAGCCAGAGTGACTATTCTGGATAAAAACCTAGCCAGGTTACGTTATTTGAACGATATTATGCCGGCAAATATAACAACAAGGTATTCGGATACTTATACCGTAAAGGAATTATGTAAAGATGCAGACCTTATTGTGGGCGCTGTATTGATAGCCGGAGACAAAGCCCCTCAAGTAGTTTCGAGGAGTATGCTTAAAGATATGCAAGCCGGTACTGTAATGGTAGACGTAGCTATCGACCAGGGAGGATGTTTTGAAACTTCAAGACCGACGACGCACCTCGATCCTGTATTTGTAATAGATGATGTAGTGCATTATTGTGTGGCGAATATTCCGGGCGCAGTGCCAATGACATCTACCTTGGCCCTGACAAATGCAACCCTGCCTTATGCATTGCATATTGCCAATAAGGGTTGGAAAGAAGCGTGCAAGGGACGCAATGATCTCCGCAAAGGGCTAAATATTGTAAACGGGGATATCGTATATAAAGCCGTTGCGCAAACCTTCGGATTAGAATACAAAGAACTGAACTTATAAAAGCATATAAACACAAAAATAGAAGAACCGATACTCAAAGGCAATTTTCAGGCAATGTTTAGAAATGGATTAGTAAGAGGATCGGTTCTCAACAAACTAATACAATCCTCATATATTTATTAATATAAAATTCATTAATTTATGGAACTACTAAATGCATCGTTGATAGACTGGTCAAGAGCCCAGTTTGCTATGACGGCAATGTATCACTGGTTGTTTGTCCCTTTAACTCTGGGGTTAGGGATTATAATGGCGATCATGGAGACAATGTATGTACGTACAGGTAACGAACAGTGGAAAAAAACCGCTAAATTCTGGATGGTGCTTTTCGGCATCAATTTTGCTATTGGAATCGCTACCGGACTTATTCTCGAATTCCAATTCGGAACCAACTGGTCTAATTACAGCTTGTTTGTCGGCGACATCTTCGGAGCGCCTTTGGCTATCGAAGCAATTGTTGCTTTCTTTATGGAAGCTACATTTATTTCTATCATGTTTTTCGGATGGAAACGTGTAAGTAAAAAAGCGCACCTGGCTGCTACCTGGCTGACTATTACAGGCGCTACTATTTCTGCATTATGGATATTGGTTGCCAATTCCTGGATGCAACACCCTGTAGGAATGGAATTTAATCCTGAGACATCCCGAAACGAAATGGTTGATTTCTGGGCAGTTGCGTTATCCCCTGTTGCCCTTAATAAGTTTTTACATACTGTCATCTCCTCGTGGATACTGGGCTCGGTATTTGTTGCCGGTATCGCCGGATGGTATATGTTGAAAAAGAAAAATCCGGAATTTGCCAGGCAAAGTATGAAAGTAGCAGCTACTTTCGGATTGGCAGCTTCTTTATTAACTCTGTATACAGGTCATGGTTCGGCACAACAAATAGCTGACAAACAACCCATGAAACTCGCCGTGATGGAAGGATTATACGAAGGTAAAGAAGGTGTAGGCCTTATTGCTTTTGCTATTCCCAATCCGGCGAAGAAGTCTTATACTGATGATGTAGACCCTTATCTTGTTAATATAAGTATACCAAAAGGGTTATCCTGGCTTAGCTTCGGCGAACTGGATGCCTATGTTCCCGGTATTAAAGACATTATAAACGGCGGATATAAAGAGCCGGACGGAAACTTGGCATTGTCTTTTGCCGAGAAAAAGGCTAAAGGGGAAACAGCAAGACTAGCCTTGGGCGATTATAAAAAGGCGAAAGAAGCAGGTGATGAAACCGCCGCTCTTCAGCAGAAGAAGGTATTGATGGATAACTATGCCTATTTCGGTTATGGATACCTGGATACGCCGGAACAATTAATTCCGAATATTCCTCTTACATACTGGAGTTTCCACATCATGGTTTATCTGGGAGGTTATTTTATTTTATTATTTGCCGTTCTTTGCTTCCTTGTTTATCGTAAAAAAGATCTTGAAAACAAAAAATGGCTTCTTTGGGTGTGTATATGGACTATTCCGTTGGCATATATTGCAGGCCAGGCCGGATGGATGGTAGCCGAAATCGGCCGTCAGCCTTGGGCTATTCAGGATGTATTGCCTCTTCAGGCCGCAGTATCAGCCATATCGGCCAAGTCTGTAGTGATTACATTCTTCCTGTTCCTTGCTTTATTCTCGGCTCTACTGGTAGCAGAGATAAAAATCATGTTGAATCAGATCAAAAAAGGTCCGGAGGAATCTCATTAATTTAAGTTTCAAGATTTAATAATTTCAAGATTTCAAGATTTAAACTCAAGAAGTCTAAAAACGATATAACTATGGATTATTCATTTTTACAACATTATTGGTGGTTCCTTATCTGCCTTATCGGGGGAATCTTTGCATTCCTTCTGTTTGTACAGGGAGGCCAGACGATGCTGTTCTCTTTAGCCAAAGATGAAAAGGAACGTATGATACTTGTCAATGCATTAGGCCGTAAATGGGAATATACATTTACGACACTTGTAACGTTCGGAGGCGCTTTTTTCGCATCATTCCCGCTATTCTATTCCACCAGTTTCGGCGGGGCATACTGGGTTTGGATGGCTATCCTATTCTGTTTCGTAATACAAGCCGTTTCATATGAATATCAGTCAAAACCGGGTAATGTATACGGACGCAACACATACAGATGGTTCTTATTTATAAATGGATTATTAGGTACATTCCTTGTAGGAGCTGCGCTTGCTACATTCTTTACCGGTTCGGACTTTTTGGTGAATAAAGAAAACCTGGTGGATGCTATCAATCCTACAATCAGCCGCTGGGGATCGGAATG
>JAISES010000513.1 GCA_031263965.1 Prevotella sp.
ATGCGGGAAAGAGAACTTCTTCCTGCTACGAAATGCGATATACGGTCGATGATGCACCTGCTATCTGGGGTACTCCATACGATGCTAATCGGCGTGCGAATAACCTGATAAAGGCGATAGACGACAGTAAGGTAACGGATGCTACGGCAAAGGAGATTGGCGATTTGCGTTCTCAGGCCTTGGTTGTGAGGGCACTGGTGCATTTCGACCTGGTACGTGTTTATGGAAATCCTTATACTGTCGATAATGGCGTGTCATTAGGTGTTCCTATTGTTACGGAACCGATTGAGCCTTCAGCTACGCCGACCCGTAATACGGTGGCCGAGGTATATGATCAGGTGATCAAAGATTTGACGGATGCGATAGCTTCAAATTCTTTATCAACATCTCCCGAACTCGGCTCTATTAATGTTTGGGCAGCCAAAGCGCTTCTTTGCCGAGTATATTTATATAAGGGTGATAATCAGAATGCTTTGACGTTGGCTAAAGATATTATTACCAATTCACCATATACGTTGTGGACAAATGCCGAATACGGCGATGTTTGGTCGAAGGAAGGTACTTCGGAAGTTATTTTTGAAATTATTAATACTGATACGTCGGACTGGGGAGACCGTGAAGGTATTGGTTACCTGATGAGCGAAGACGGTTATAGTGATATGATCGTAACTACGGCATTCACTAATTTGTTGAATGAAGATCCGGCTGACGTTCGTCATTCAATTGTTTCAGCTTCTCACACAGACCCGATGAAGAATCTTTACGGCACAGACAAAGTATGGTGTAATAAATTCAGGGGTAAAACAGGTGGTCAGATACCTATCGCCAATATACCGGTTCTTCGTCTTTCGGAGGTCTATCTGAATGGTGCCGAAGCTGCCTTTAAATTGGGTGGTGCAAACCTACAGACTGCTGCCGATTATGTAAAAGCTATTGCGCAACGTGCAAATCCGGCAACCGCGGAATCATTCACGTCTGCCAATATCTCATTAGACCGCGTATTGAAAGAACGTCGCAAAGAATTTGTCGGAGAAGGCCATCGTTTCTTTGATGCGATGCGCAATAATCTAACAATCACACGATATGCCAGCGATGCTAACAGAGGGCGGCACTATATACTGACTGTTCCTGAATCGAGACAGTTTGATAGGACATATTACAGAACGATTCTACCGATACCTGTCGCTGAGATCAATGCAAATCCGGCAATCAAGTTGCAACAAAATCCAAGCTATTGATTGATAGCTGTATAAATTAATAGCAAAAGAGGGTGAGCGATCATCCTCTTTTTTTATTTCTTTTACCCCCCCCATTAACGCTCTGTTCAGGGAACCCTAAGTAACTGATGTAACGCAGGGTTTATTTTATCACGGAGGTATTACAGTGTTTTTTTATTCTTGTGGTGCTTTAGCCCTGCGCTGTATGCTTTACGTGCGGGGAACCCGTTAGGTGAAAAAGGCGTAAAACGGGGTGCCTGTCTGAGTCTGAAAGGCGAGTTCAGCCCGTTTAGCGGTAGAGGCAGTCCTTTGTGACTGCCCGAAAATACAACTGGATTGCTTCGGGTAAACCCTCGCAATGACGCGAAAGAGAAAGTCAAAGCGGGCGCATAAAGCATTTTTGGTTCCTTTTGCTGCTTAGGGCAAAAGGAACGCAAGCAATCTGCGATTGCGCGCAGGAAAAAGTACAAGAATACGGAATGATAGTATTTTTCGGTGTTGCGTAACATCGGTAAGTAACTGTTAATTTGCCTTTTTGCATATCAATAATACCTTTTTTTCATTGGCCAGGGTAGTGGCAAATATAAATATGTCTCCGCCATCTTTCAATCCGGTCTTTTTTCGTAGTTCCTGAACGGACAGAGGAAAATTTCGTGCTGTTATATTTGCCTGTTTAATATTGTGTAAATATTGTTTTACCTCTTTTTTATTGAGGCTGCAAACGTTTTCAATAATAAAGCTACGCCCTTGAAAGTCCTGAATATGAGAATCTGAGGTGTACAAGTGGCTATTCGGGTGTATTTTATCTATCTTATAATAGGCTGACAAATACTTATATGCCCCGGCTTTCATTATAGATGCATTCGGTTCGTACAAATATTTTCCTGTCCGGGATTTGCAGCCTGTTGCCGTTTCCTCTTCCTGTTCTTTCGTAAAGGATAATATATCTGTTTTTTCCTTTTGTATATTTACGCAGTGATAACGGGTTTCACCGTTAGCTTTTCTTTTTATGAATAACAATTCCTTGCACTCGTTGTTGCAGCTTATTATATGTACGTCTGATATATCGGATAAGGATTTCAGGGCGAGGCTGATATCCAGCATCGGAGACAATTTAATCATTGTCAATTTGCCTTTTTCACTTAACAAACTTTCTAATTCGAGGATATTGGGTGTGCAATCTTCTATACCTATGGCCTTTCGGCCTTCCGTATCGCGTCGTGCCGGATCTATATAGATCAAATCGACAGAAGTCATTTCTTGCAGGTAGGAGAAGGCTGCCGTATTTTTTACAGCTACGTTGGTCAATCCCAGTTCTTTAAAGTTATGAGCGGCTATTCCGGTCAAGTCTGCTTGTTGCTCTACATATACAGCCTGCTTAAATTTAGTTGCTAAAAAAGAGAAATCGACCCCCATTCCGCCGGTTAGGTCCACCATACTATCACCCTCTACCAGATTTGCTTTATAACGGGCTGTTTTTTCGGATGAACTTTGTTCCAGTGATAGATGCTTCGGATACAGAATATTTTCGTTAATATACCAGCCGGGGATTTTCTCTTTTGCTATCCGGCGGCCTGTTATCTGACGAATTGCCGATTGCATATCTATTTCCGGATATTGTGCCGCATGTAAGGCTAATACACGTATATCATCGTTTTCATGTTCTTTTGCGAATTCATTTAACGTGGCGGGTATCATTTCTTTTTCATCAGTTTAATGAAATTGCTCAAGGCGCTTCCTTTCTTTGTAGAGTCTGGGAGTATTGGGTGGATCGTATCTTTTTTCAGTATTTGTAATCGTCGTATATTGAATAAGTCGGAGAGGTTGTCAAAATCCTTTTTGTAAACAATACCGACTCCTTGAGTGTTCGACTCTCTTTCCAAATAATAATATTTCTCGTTGTAATGGTTATATGCCTTAATCCGCCATGTTCCCGCATTATTGAGCAGATATTCTATATCCACATCTGTTATCATAGCCTCTTTGTCTATGTTTACATCGTTTCTGTAACCAAAATTCCCATTTATCAGCAATCTGTCGTTAAACAAACGGCTACCGACGGTTAATTCTATTTCTGTGTTTGTATTTTCTATGTTGGTGTTGCTATATCTGATATTTGTGCCCAACTCCCACCTGTCATCTATTTTACTTATTATTTTAGTCAATTGGTTCGATAATGTTGCCGAAGCTAAAACTGCCAGGTCTGAAGAATCCTGCGTATCGGCATTTCCCTCCGGTTTATAGAATCTGGATAATAGCAACAGGAAAGCAACTTGCTTGTTTATCATATCTTCGGTGCTTATCAGATTCTTTACCTGACGTTCTATTTCGGGATCGGCGGCAGGAAATTTAATATCCAGGCCCACGTTTGGCTGCCTTAACGGTCCCGTCAGGTTCAATACACAGTTGACAGGGATAGTCGTTTGTCCGCTTTGAGTAGCCAGGAACCTGTCCAGATCATTCAAGCTGGCATTTACTTTATATATAGCGCTTACGTCCAGCGTGGCCTGATACGGGTCTCCCCTGAATTGGACATTGCTTCCGTCTTCTATGGTAAAACGTCTTTCTAAAATACGCTGGAATGTGAAATTGTAACTTCCTCTGTTTATATTGTATGTACCAAAAAGCAGAGGGGATGATTTCATATCCCATTGAAACTGTAATGCTCCGCTTCCCGATCCTCTAAGTATATCCCCGCCTACAGGGTCCATAACTAATTCTACTATAGCGTCCGGAGTTGCATCGATATAAAAATTCATATTGACGGTCATTCCCGAACTGGTCTTGACAGGACTGAGCGTATGCGTTGCAACTGTAGGGGCGGTGCCGGCAGGCTGCCCTTTTTCTTTGTATGAGATAAATGAATATTCATTGACAAAATCCTCCATGAAATTCATTCTTACTAAAGTCTTGTCCTCAGTTCTCATACTGATATTTATGTCTACAATCTGTTCATCTCCCCCAATAGAACCCTTTCCACTTCCGAATACTGTTCCGTAGAAAATAGGATTCTGCTCTTTCGTTACATTATATACAAGGAAATTATTTGCAGACAAGTCTACCTGATACTTAAAGTCATGAAAAAAGTCATGAGCTACTTTACCACTGGCAATAGCAACATTGTTATGTTGGTCGGTAAGGGTTATATCATTAAAATAAATCAGATCTTTCTTCATAAAGATAGTATCGGAAAATTTGTAAGTAGTGTTCAGCATATTTATACCAAGGCTGCCGTCTTGTACAAAAGCTTTTCCTTCTACCGTCACATCTGAAAAATTACCGTATAAATGCACTTTTCCTGTTCCACGTCCGCTGATATTTTGGAATATAGTATTTGTATACGTATTTAAGAAACTGACATCGATACTATCTGCATCGAAAAACAGGGATAACCCTTGCTTTATCGGGTCGATAGTGCCATTTACCTTTGTCTGTTTATTTTCTTTGCTGGTTATCGAACCGTCTAATACAACTCTTGTTTCTTCATCCAGTTCGCTAAAGAGATCCAGATTTCCCAGAGGCGTACCGTTGAATTTAAAATCGGTGATCTCCAACCGTGTATTTGCATATGGTTTTTTCTCTACTGTCGATACATATAGTTTTCCTGTCGCCAGCCCTCCGAACTTGAGGACATCGATTGCCAGAGTCTGGAAAATGTACTCAAGATTTATATTGGTCAGTTGTGCCTGTAATATATCAGTTGTGCTTCTGGGAGAATATTTCCCGTTGATGCTTATTTCCTGACTGCGGTCTTCAGTCGCTACACAAAACTTATCTACGGCATACGTTCCATTCTGAATAGAAACATGTGATTTTTCCATTTGCCAAATCGCATTGTTCAGAACGAGCCGGCCTGGTAATACGTCGATGTCTATCTGTAAAGGATCTTTCCGGTTCTTCGAAAAATGAGTGTTTACTGAAAATTCACCTCTGGCTTTTTGTTTACCGTCATTCAGCAAAGAAATATGAGTATTTACCAAATTATTTTGGATTGCAGATTTAATGGAAATGTCGTTTGTTGCATTCTTTCCGACTATCATCGCATCCACCCGTGTATTTAATCTGTCTTCGGTATTTTCGGCCAATATGTACCCTCCTTTTATATTTATGCCTGTAGCTTTTGCCACAGGTGCAAATAATTCTAATTTGAATTTCCTCCGGGCATCGTTGTAAAAGCCTACTATTTTTGCCGGACTGATGACTGTAACGGGAAGATTAAATATTTGACTGAGATTTTCCGTATTATTGACGGTAAAGTCAAGAGTAAAATTGTTTGCAGCATCCTTATAAGTTTCTTTTTTCTCTTTTTCTATCAGGGCAGGAAGATAAGGCTGCAACATGTTCAGAACGCTATTTGCCATGCCCTGATAGGAGTATCTCCCTTCGATTTTGCCATTGACTAAATCGGATGAGACTTTTAATTTTTGTATTTGCGTGGAATCTATAGAGGCTTCAACTAAGAGTTTATTCATATTGAATAATTTATCTCCTTTTATAAAGTCAATAGAATCAATCTGTAAATGTCCGTTTATATTGTCTATATTTTTGCCGATGAAGTCAGCATCCACATTGAACGATAGGTATGAATGCTGCATGTTTTTGCCAATATTCAGATTAGCAAGTTGAGCATTCCTTACTTGTGCTTTAAATTTAAGTTCAGGTTTTTCTTTATCCGACAGATCAAATAATCCGCTTACACTTAGCCGTCCGTTCGGGTCATCTGTTTTTAGTTCTCCATCTATGCGTAACCCGTCATAACCGGCATTCAGCATGATGTTTCTGTACGTATATCCTTTGTAATCCAAACTGAAAATATCTGCGTCGGCTTTACCTCTTATGCCCGAATTCCCTGGTTTTTCCAGATCTACATTAATATTGAGAGATGTTTTATTCAAATCAGTA
Organism: Prevotella sp.; assembly: GCA_031263965.1. GTDB lineage: Bacteria > Bacteroidota > Bacteroidia > Bacteroidales > Dysgonomonadaceae > Dysgonomonas. Next base: position 6,120 of record JAISES010000513.1, read on the forward strand.
TTATCTGACAGTTTTCCTAAATTGAAATCAGAGGTATATATTTTCCCTTGTACATATGAGCTGATTCCGCTTCGGTGGTTAAAACCAAAGAGTATATCTGTATTTATAACGCCCAGATCAGTGTCGAAGCTGCCGAAAGCCGTGAGTTGTTTCAGGTATCCCGAAATATCTCCTTCAAACGATATTGTTCCCAGCTTCTTTAATTGCGGGGGCAATGTCGTTTTCCCTTTTGTAAAGTTATTTATAATACTTTCTATTTCAGCATTACTGATTTTTAATTCGTCGATGCTTCCAAGAATATAAGTTTTGTCGGGATACCTGATATCTTTAATTTCCGAATTGGAGACAAAGTGCATTTTCTTTCCATAATTGATAATCAGGTCGGATATGGAAAGATCGTCTATAGATCCGTTTATATGTCCTTTTAGTGATAGCTTATCGTCGAAGTTTGCAAGAGCGGGTACTAATGCCGCTATATCCCGCGGCGCTATCTCCGATTCTCCGATAACACAGTCTATGGTAGCATAGTCCAATACTTTAGCTGTATCGTTAGCCGGAGTAAGATTTATCTCACATTTGCTGAGTCCTATGTTAGATGCAGGGAGATCGAGCCGGAATCCCCTTACTGATACCTTTTTACCTTGGGTTATCAGACGACAGAGCAGATTTGTTACCTCTAAACCACTTTTTTCTTTCAGTCCCAGTTTTTTTATTTGTATATTCAGCGAGTCGGGGGTTAAAGATTTCAGAGCAAGTTTAGCTTGAAAATCAGAGATTGCGATGTGGTTGATGTCAAGCCGGTTGCTATCGGCGCTAACAGGCTTATCCTTTACATCGTAATAAAATTTTCCATTGGTTATACTGACCGAGCTTAATTTTAAGTCGATTCGGGATTTTGGCGTGTCATCTTCCGGTTTAAAAGCATCAATGATATATTGAATATTCAGGGGCGAGTTTAAGGAATCCTTTGATAGATTAACTTCAAAATCGGAAAGCCACGCGGATGTTACAACCACTTTTTTTCGCATGAGGGCAAGCAGGTCTATACTAGCCGAAACCTTGCCGGCAATCAAAACTCTTTTGTCAGACCGGTCATATAAATATACACTGTCTAACTCTATCGTACTGAATGGTTTAAAATGCAGACTCCCTATGCTCAGATCCGACCCGATTTTTTTCTTAAGGTCTTCTACAATAAAATTCTTTACCGATTCCTGTATGGCAGGTATGTTGATTAGGCCGAACAATAGTATGAATAATCCGACAACTATGCTCAGAATCGTTAAAAATATTTTCTTAAACCGTCTTATAGTCCTGAATTTTAAAGACACAAAAATAGAGAAAATTTCGCAGAAACCAGAAGAATACGAAAGAACAAAGTAGTGTCTGACAAATAAATTAGTTAAGCGAAAATTTTCGTGCATTTGCCTTGGGCTTTTTATGGAATTCCACCTGAAAATAAATCTATCTGATAAACGACTAATTATTCACCTAAACCAATAGATTATGAAAACTTGCAAATCAGGGATATTGATACTATCCGCTTTACTTCTTTTCTCATGTGGAACAAATAAACAGAAAGAAAAAGAAAATACAGATAAGATATATGCAATGGTAGATATGGCGCAAATGGCTCCCATTGAGGAAAGCAATATTATCAGCGAAGACATGTCTGAAAATAAAAATGCATTGCACTTTGTTCCTCCTGCAATATGTACAGACGAAGAAATACGGGAATGTGAAATGCAGATTTCCGTAGCAGATACAGGCTTCGACCGGCTCAATGATGAAGAATACAGCCAGTTTGCGGAAAACAAATTTCAACGGGCAAAAGACGAACCTCTTTCTACATTCTCGGTAGACGTAGATGCAGCTTCGTACAGTAATATGCGCCGTTTTATCAACAGGGGCACACTTCCTGAGAAAGATGCTGTTCGTATAGAGGAGCTGATCAATTATTTCAGTTACAATTACCCCGAACCAACAGGCTCTGACCCTGTTAAAATTTCCGCCGAAGTTGGGAACTGTCCGTGGAACAATCAAAACCGGTTAGTCAAAATAGGCCTCAAGGCCAGAAATATAGCAGGGGACAATCTGCCGGCATCCAACTTTGTATTCCTGATCGATGTATCCGGCTCGATGGAGGGTCCTACACGTCTCGGCCTGGTGAAATCATCTTTAAAATTGTTGGTAAATAACCTGCGCGAAAAAGACCGGGTAGCTATTGTTGTTTATGCCGGGGCGGCAGGAGAAGTATTATCTTCCACTTCGGGAAGTAATAAGCAAAAAATAAAAGAAGCCCTGGAAAATCTTTCGGCGGGAGGCTCTACAGCCGGCGGAGCGGGAATACAACTGGCCTATAAAATAGCGAAAAAGAACTTTATAAAAGGAGGTAATAATCGCATTATCCTATGCACCGACGGGGATTTCAATGTTGGGGTTTCGAGCGACGACGGACTGCAAAAACTGATCGAACAAGAGCGTAAAAGCGGTGTGTTCCTTTCCATCTTAGGATATGGCATGGGCAACTATAAAGATAAGAAAATGCAGGTTCTGGCACAAACCGGAAACGGCAACCATGCTTATATCGATAATTTGCAGGAAGCAAATAAAGTGTTGGTAAATGAATTCGGTGCAACCATGTATACAGTTGCCAAAGACGTAAAATTACAGGTAGAATTCAATCCGGCGAAAGTTCAGGCAT